>NZ_JBHRTP010000015.1:0-28777 GCF_042646465.1 Pseudundibacterium arcticum | reverse complement strand
CATTGGCGGGCGAGGCGGGCGACATGAGCCGTATCGATTTGTCGGCCAAGTACAACTTCAACTAGACCGCGCACTAGTTGTACTAAAAGGCTCCGGAAACGGAGCCTTTCTTGCATTGCGACGACACATTTAACGTGGTGCAGGGTGTCATCTGCCCGCTATCCGGTGCGTCTGATCAGGGCATGCGCGGCGAAACGCTGCCGCATGCATGTAAATCCCGGTCGCGTGCCTGAAAGCGGCAAAGGCGTCGAAAGCGCACACTGGCAACATTAAATTGGAGATAGGTTATGACTCAGCAACCACAAGACTTGCGCCAACAAACCCTGGACCTGGTGCTGGCCGCGCCGGGCGGGATGGATGGCAGCCAGCGCAGCGCCCTGATCGGGGCCTGGCTCGCCGCTCTGGACGATGAGGACCTGGCCGGCATCAGCCCGGCCAGCCTGGCGCCGGTGTTGCTCGACGGTTTTGCCCAAGCTGCCAAGCGGACACGCGCCGGATGCCAGATCGAGGCATTGCATTATCCGGATGGGCACGGTGGGCAGGCGACGGCCTTGCTGATCCTGAACGAGGACATGCCCTATCTGGTCGACTCGATCGTGATGGCGATGCGCAAGCAGCGCATCGCGGCACGCGCGGTCCTGAACGCAGTGCTGGCGATCGGGCGCGACGTCGGCGGCGCCGTGATCCGGGTCGGTAATGCGGGATCGAACGCCGATCCGCTGGAATCGTTCGTGCTGTGCCTGTTGTCCGAGGAATTGATCGAGCCGGCCTTGGGCAGCTTGATCGGCGCCATCCAGATGGTCGCCGGCGATGCTGGCGTAGTGCGGCGCGATGCTGCCAAGATGGCGGCGCGCATGACCGAGGTGGCGACCATCGCCGCCAGCGTCGGCCATGCGGAAGGCAAGGAAGTGGCGGCTTTCCTGGAATGGGCGCGCAGCGAGGGCTTCGAGCCGTTCGGCTACGCCTATTACCGGGTTACCCCCGGTGCGCGCGAGCTGACGCGCGACCTCCCAAGCCGGATCGGCGTGTTGCAGGACCTCAGCCATCCGTTATATGGCACCTGCCTGGCGCGGATTCCCGGCGATTTCGAGACGCTGGCGGCGCGCGCCGATGCGCTATCGATCGTGAAGGCCGACGCGCTGTCGACCTTGCACCGCGATCAGCAGCTCGACTTCATCGGCGTGCGCGAGACCGATGCCCAAGGCACGATTCTCGGCGAGCACTGCTTCGTCGGCCTGTTCACCCGCGCCGCGACGGCTGCGCCGCTGGCGCGCATGCCGTTTGCCCGCGGCCGCATCGCCAAGGTGCTGCATCTGGCCGGCGTGCGCGAGGAAGGTTTCCGCGCCGAAAAATTCCTCGAAATTCTCGAATCGCTGCCGCGCACCGAGGCGCTGGAAGCCGAGCCGGAATGGCTGGCCAGCGTCTGCGGCGCCGTGGTGTCGCTCTACAAGCAACCGCGCACCAAGATCTTTGCGCGGCGCGACGTCTATGCGCGCCATCTGAACGTACTGGTCTACCTGCCGCGTGAACGCTACAGCGCCAGCGTCGCCCAAGCGCTGGCGCAGGCTTTGCGCGTCAGCTCGGGCGCCGCTGATGTGCGCTCGCAGACGCTGGTGGCCGACGGCCCGCTGGCGCGGCTGTACCTGATCGCCGATGCGGCGCGCTACCCGCTCGATCTGGAAAGCGATATCCAGCGGCCGTTGCTGGCGATACTCGACGGCTGGCATGACAATTTCGATCAACTCACCGATGCCGAGCCGGATGCGGCGTTGCGCGCGGCCTTGCGCAAATTGGGCGCCGCGCTGGCGGCCGACTATGTGACGGCGACCGCGCCGCCGGTGGCGTTCCGCGATCTGTCGGAGCTGCTGCAGCGCCGCGAACCGACCCGCATCAAGGTCCGGATCGAGATGAATGCGCCGCTGGCTGCCGCTGGTCCGTCGGCCACTGGCATGCCAGGGACTCAGGGCGCCGCCGGCGCCAGCATCCGGCTGTATTCGACCGACAACGTGCCGTCGCTGTCGCGCATCCTGCCGGCGTTGCATAACGCCGGTGTCGAAATCGACCGGGAGCAGACCTACGCGATCACCGGCGTCGACGGCGTGCGTTCTTTCGTCACCTGTTTGATGCTGGATGCCGACAGCGCCGCCAAGCTGGCGCGGCCGCAGATCGCGCAGGTGGCCGAGGAAATGTTCGAGCTGCTGATCAACGATGAAGCCGAGGACGGCCGCCTGAACGGGCTGGTGATCGAAGGCGGCCTGCATGCGCGCGAAGTGCAGCTGGTGCGCGCCTATATCGGCTATTGGCGTCAGGCCGGCAGCCGTTTTTCGGTGCGCTACATCGCCGATTGCCTGCGCAAGCAGCCGACCCATGTGATGGCGCTGGTCGAAGCCTTCCTGCAACGTTTCGATCCGAGCCTGTCCGCGGCCCAGCGCTCCGGCGCGGCTGAGGCACTCGCCAGCTGCAAGGCGCGTCTCTCCGATGTCAACCACGCCGACACCGAGCAAATCCTGGGCAGCCTGGCCGACCTGATGCTGGCGACGCTGCGCACCAATTACTTCCAGAATCAGCAAGCCGGCGACACCATCATCTTCAAGTTCGACACCAGCGGGTTGGCGTTGCTGCCGGAACCGCGTCCGTACCGCGAAATTTTCGTGTTCTCGCGCCGCTTCGAAGGCCTGCACCTGCGCGGCGGCCCGGTTGCCCGCGGCGGCCTGCGCTGGTCGGACCGGATGGAAGATTACCGCACCGAGGTGCTGGGTCTGGTCAAGGCGCAGATGGTCAAGAACGCCGTGATCGTGCCGGCCGGCGCAAAAGGCGGATTCGTCTGCAAGATGATGCCGAATGATGCGGTGCGCGAAACCATCGCGGCCGAAGGCGAGGCGGTGTACCGCCTGTTCATCGGCGGCCTGCTCGACGTCACCGACAACCGGGTGCGCGGCACCATCATCGCGCCGGCCGATACGGTCTGCTACGATGAGGCCGACCCGTATCTGGTGGTGGCGGCCGACAAGGGCACGGCGACTTTCTCCGATATCGCCAACGGCATTGCGGTCGAGCGCGGGTTCTGGCTTGGCGACGCATTCGCGTCCGGCGGCTCGAACGGCTACGACCACAAGAAGCTCGGCATCACCGCCAAGGGTGCGTGGGAAGCAGTGAAACGCCATTTCTACGAGATCGAGCACGACCTCAACACCACGCCGATCACGATGGTTGGCGTCGGCGACATGTCGGGCGACGTGTTCGGCAACGGCGTGCTGCTGTCGCGCCAGCTCAAGCTGATCGCTGCCTTCGATCATCGCCATATCTTCATTGATCCGACGCCGGACGTGGCGGCCTCGTTCGCGGAACGCCAGCGCATGTTCGCCTTGCCGCGCTCGTCTTGGCACGACTATGACAAGAGCCTGATCTCGACCGGCGGCGGGATCTGGCCGCGCAGCGCGCGCAGCATCGAACTGTCGCCTGAAGTCCGCGCCGCGCTCGGCACCAGCGCGCAGACCCTGACACCGGAGGAGTTGCTGCACACCATCTTGCTGGCGCCGGTCGACCTGTTCTACAACGGCGGCATCGGCACCTACATCAAGGCATCGAACGAGACCCATGCCCAGGTCAAGGATCGCGCCAACGACAACATCCGCGTCGATGGCAATCAGATGCGCTGCAAGGTGGTGGCCGAGGGCGGCAATCTCGGCGCGACCCAGGCCGGCCGGATCGAGTTTGCGCTGCACGGCGGCCACATCTTTACCGATGCGATCGACAACTCGGCGGGCGTCGATTGTTCGGATCATGAAGTGAACCTGAAGATCTGGCTCGATACCGAAGTCAATGCCGGCCAACTGTCGGAAGCGGACCGCAATCGCATCCTGAACGAGATGACGCACGATGTCGAGACGCTGGTGCTGCGCGACAATACCTTGCAGACGCATCTGCTGGTCCGCGAGGCGCAGGCCCAGAGCGATGCGCGGGTGCTGGACGGCTATGCGGCGCTGATCGCCAGCCTCGACACCGAAGGTGCATTGTCGCGCGAACTGGAGCAGCTGCCGTCGGCGACGGAACTGGAACGGCGCAAGCAGGAGGGCCGTGGCCTGACCACGCCGGAATTGGCGGTGGTGATCGCCAACGTCAAGAATCGGCTGAAGCGCAATCTGGCGGCGCAGGCGCTGACCGACTTTGCGTGGGCCGAGACGATCCTGACACCCTACTTCCCGCCGGCGCTGGTGGCCAGCCGCAAGGCGCTCGATCATCCGCTGGCCAATCCGATCCTGGCCACGGTGCTGGCCAACGATGTGGTCAATCGCTGTGGTCCCCTGCTGGTGGGCCAGCTGGCGCGCAGCCATGCGGTCAGCGAGACCGACGTCATCTGCGCCTGGGCCCAGGCCTGGGACGCGCTGAATCTGGCGCCGGTGTTCAGCGCGCTCGATGCCGATGCGCTGGCGGTGCCACTGGCCGCGTCGATCCTGGTCGACCAGCGCACCCGTGTGCTGCAAAAGTCGGTCACCGAAGGCGTGCTGGCGATGCCGGCACTGCAGTTGCAGGCGTCCGGCGGCTTGCAGGAACTGACCGAACTATTCAGGCAGCCCGATGTCGCGCAGCGCATGCTGACAGCGGTCGAACTGCCGCACGCGGACCAGTTGCCCGCCGGCTTTGCGCGGGCCTGGCAGTCGGTGGAAGCGATCGAATCGATGGCCGCCTTCCTGTTCGGTGCGCTATCTGTAGCGCGCCCGGCCGACATGGATCTGGCGCAATTCCTGCAGGTCGGCATGCAACTGCGCCGCCAGGCCGGCATCGACCGGCTCGAACGTGGGCTGAAACATGGTCCGCAACACCCGGCCCAGGAACAGTTGCGCGATTACGCTCAGCAATCCCTGCGGCGCGCGCAACAACGGTTGTTGTCGCAGGTGTTGCAGCAAATGCCGGTCGGCAGCAAGGACGATGGCGCGGCGCAAGCGGTCGATACCGTGCTCGGTCGGCTGGCCTTGAACGGACACCAGCGTGCGGCGCACGCAATGGATGGGACCCCAGACGGAGCCGCAGATCGGGCGCTGTCTGCGCACAGCGATCTGGATCACGCGATGCTGGAAGTCTGGGCCTTGTCCGAAGCATCTACGGTAGCGGGTGTGGCGTAATGGCTGCGCTGGTTTCAGCGCAGGTGCTGGCCTTGGCGCAAGCCGATTTCAGTGGCATCGCCGCGCGCTTTGCCAGCGTCGGCTTCAGCGTGCGGCAGCCGGCACGCGGCATTCTGCAGATCGGCGCGTCGCAGCGCGCTGCGCCGATGCAGTTATTGCTGTCGGTCGGCGTGCATGGCGACGAGACCGGCCCGATCGAAATGCTGGCGCATCTGCTCGATGAACTGGCCGCAGCGCCACAACGGCTGGCGCTCGATCTGATGGTGGTGGTCGGCAATCTGGACGCGATCGCGCAGGGGCGGCGCTTCATCGACGCTGATATGAACCGCATGTTCCGCGCCGAGCGCGGCGACCTGGCAACGGCCGGCGAAGCGACGCGCGCCGACCAGATCATGCAGGCCACCGAAGAATTTTTTGCCGGCGCGCCGGCGGAAAAATGGCATCTGGATCTGCATACCGCGATCCGGCCATCGCGTTACCCGACCTTTGCCATTGTGCCGGACCTGATTGCCGACGCCGGCAAACAGGCTTTGTTCCGCTGGATGGCGCAGGCCGGGATCGGCGCGATCGTCCTGAATCCGACCTCGGCCGGCACCTACAGCTCGTGGACCGCGACCAGATTCGGCACGGTCGGCAGCACGGTCGAGCTGGGCCGGATCGGGACGCTGGGCCAGAATGACATGGCCCTGTTCGCCGCACCGAAGGCGGCTTTGCAGGCGCTGCTGTATCGGGATGCCGCCAGCGTTGCCGCTGCACCTGCGGTGAGCACACCGCAGGTGTTTCGTGTTGCGCAGGAGATCATCAAGCAGAGCGACACCTTCAGCATGAGTTTCGACCGCGATACGCAAAACTTCACCACGCTGCCGCGCGGTGCGGTAATCGCGACCGACGGCGCCACCGTGTACAAGGTCGAACATGCGGAGGAAGCGGTGATTTTCCCGAACCCAAACGTCAGGATCGGCCAGCGCGCCGGGCTGATGGTGGTGCGGCAGGAGTGAGCCAATAATTTGACGTCGTGATTGACTCAATAGTCACAGACGTCAATGCAACGACTACCGTCGTCCCAGCGAACGCTGGGACCCAGTGGCTTTCGTGACATATTGCAGGTGTTTGTTCAACAGGATAGCGGACATCCCGGTGGACATCGCACGCCACTGGACCCCAGCGTTCGCTGGGGCGACAGTGATTTTTTGGCCTTGTTAGTTATCCTCAATTGCCGCAAAACTAAACTGCCATAAAAAAATCCGGTACACCTTCGTGCACCGGATTTTGTATCAAGCAGAGCGAACGAGCGCCGATCAGTCAACCTTGATCGCTTCCACCTGGATCGCCAGCTTCACTTCCGGCGAAAACATCGGTACGCCGAAATTCAGGCCGAAATCGGTGCGCTTGAATTCGGCCGACGCGTCGGCGCCGCACACTTCCCGTTTCAGCATCGGATGCTGGATGCACTTGAATTTGTTGATGGTCAGCGTCAATGGCCTGGTCACGCCGAGCATCGTCATTTCACCGTCGATCGCCACCGGTTTGTCGCCGTCGAACTTGATCGCGCTTCCTTTGTAGACGATCGTCGGAAATTTTTCGACATTGAACATATCGGACGATTTCGCATGCTGCGTCATCTTGGCCATGCCAAAGTCGATCGAATTGGCATCGATCACGATATCGATTGAACCGGTCTTCGCCGCCCGATCGAGCGCCACAGTGCCGCTGGTCTTGGTGAACAGGCCGCGCCAGGTCGACAGGCCCATGTGGTCGGCCTCGAAGCTGGGATGGGTATGGCTCGGGTCGATGGTGTAGTTGCTGGCCGCGAAGGCCGGCATTGCGCTGGCCAGCAGAACGCTTGCCAGCAGTGTGTTCAGGGAGGTATTGCGTGTCATGAGTAGCTATCCTTGTTGCTGTTGGGACATTGAGAATATGCGGTTGCGGATGTGCTGGATCTACTGCGCGGTGACGACGTGGAACTTGATCACGACTTCATCGGCCACCATGCTGGTGTCCTGCCACTCGCCTTCGCCAATGTTGTAGCGCAGCCGCTTGATCGGCAGGCTGCCGTCGAAAATCTGATTGCTGCCTTCCTTCTTCACGCTCAGCGGAAAACTGATGTCGCTGGTCTTGCCCTTGATGGTCAGCTTGCCGCTGACCTCGAGCTTGCCGCCGGCGCCCGGCTTGATCGTGCTCGACACGAAGCTGGCTTTGGGGAACTGCGTGGCGTTGAACCATTCCTTCTTCAGCACTTCCTGGTTGTATTGCGGATCGCCCAGATCGAAACTGCCGATGTCGATCTCGACATTCGCCTTGGACGCTTCCGGCTTGGCGTCGTTGTAGTCGAGCTGGACGTTGAATTTCTTGAACTTCGCCTCGACCGGCACATTCATCTGCTTGAACACGGCCGACACGCTGCTCTTGGCGGTATCGGTCTTCAGCATCGCGCCGGCGATGCCGGGCAGGGCGATGGTCAGCGCCAGCACGGTGGCGATAACGGGGCGGCGGCGCAACAGGGGTTGGAAATGCATCAACAGTCCTTTCAGAAATTGGAGGATGGGCGGATCAGGGCAGGTTAGGGCAAGATGCGTTGGAACAGGCCGTCGCGTTGCCACAGCAGGTGCTTCAGCGCGCCCAGTACATGCAGGATGAAGGCGCCGAGAAACAGCATGTTCAGCCAGTAATGGACGCCCTTGAGCAATGGCTTGAGCGTTTCGTTGGGTTCGATCAGCACCGGCAGCGGCAGCAGGCCCAGGTACACCACCGGCACGCCGGCCGCGAGCGTATAGAAATAGCCGGAGACCGGCACCGCGAACATCAGCAGGTACATCAGCAAGTGGGTTGCGGACGCGATCGTTTTCTGGCCGGCGCTCATACTGGCCGGATAGGCGGGCGCCGGATGCGCCAGGCGCCATAGCAGGCGCAGACAGGCCAGGCCCAGTAGCGTGACGCCGAGCCATTTATGCCAGGAAAAATAGCGCAGCTTGGTCGGCGTGATGCCCGGAATGTCGGTCATCGTGAGTCCCAGCCCGAACGCGGCGACGATCAGGATGGCCATCAGCCAGTGCAGCGACACGGCGGTTTTGGTATAGCGTTGGTGCATGAAGGATTGCCTGGATTGTTATCTTGTCGTGAGCGGATATTCGCGACCCGCAACAAGATAACAAAAAAATGGCGCGGCCGCTTGCCGCCGACCAACACGCCGCCAGCCGTTCACGCGCGCAGACTTAGACCTGGCGTGCCAGCTTGGACGCGATGCCGGTGTAATTGGACGGCGTCAGCGCCAGCAAGCGGTCCTTGGCATCTTGCGGGATCGCCAGCCCGAGCACGAACTCGCGCAGCGCTTCTTTCGAGATGCCCTTGCCGCGGGTCAGTTCCTTCAGTTGCTCGTACGGATTTTCAATGCCGTAGCGGCGCATCACGGTTTGCACCGGCTCGGCCAGCACTTCCCAGGTCGCGTCGAGGTCTTGCGCCAGCCGGGTCGGATTCACTTCCAGCTTGTTCAGGCCGCGCAGGCAGCTGTCGTAGGCCAGCACCGCGTAGCCGAGCGCGACGCCGATGTTGCGCAACACGGTCGAATCGGTCAGGTCGCGCTGCATGCGCGACACCGGCAACTTTTCTGACATGTGCTTAAGGACCGCGTTGGCGAGGCCGAGATTGCCTTCGGAATTTTCGAAATCGATCGGGTTGACCTTGTGCGGCATGGTCGACGAACCGATTTCGCCGGCCTTGGTGCTCTGCTTGAAGTAGCCCAGCGAGATATACGACCAGATGTCGCGATTGAGGTCGAGCAGGATGGTGTTGGCGCGTGCGATCGCGTCGAACAGTTCAGCCATGTAGTCGTGCGGCTCGATCTGGATCGTGTACGGGTTGTAGGTCAGGCCGAGGCGCTGCTCGATCACATTCTTCGAGAAGTTCTCCCAGTCGAAATCCGGGTAGGCCGACAGATGGGCGTTGTAATTGCCGACCGCGCCGTTCATCTTGCCCAGCAGCTCGACCTCGCCGATGCGCTTGACCGCGCGCTGCAGGCGCGCCGCCACGTTCGCCATTTCCTTGCCGAGCGTAGTCGGGCTGGCGGTCTGGCCGTGCGTGCGCGAGAGCATCGGCAGCTCGGCGTTAGTGTGTGCCAACTGCGTCAATTTCGCAATCACGGCCTGCAATGCCGGCAGCACGACCTCGTTGCGGGCGGTTTTCAGCATCATCCCGTGCGAGGTGTTGTTGATGTCTTCCGAAGTGCAGGCGAAGTGGATGAACTCCGATGCCGCGACCAGTTCCGGCACGTCCTTGACCTGTTCTTTCAGCCAGTATTCAACCGCCTTGACGTCGTGGTTGGTGACCGCTTCGATCGCCTTGATGCGCGCGGCATCGGTTTCCGAGAACCCGGCCGCCATCTGCTCGAGCAGCGCGTTGGCCTCGGCAGAGAACGGCTTGATCTCGGCGAGACCGGCGTTCGACAAGGCTTGCAGCCACGCGATCTCGACCTTTACGCGGTGGTGCATGAAGCCGGCTTCGGACAGAATCGGGCGCAGTTTGTCGGTTTTGGCAGCGTAGCGGCCGTCGAGCGGGGACAGGGCGGAGAGCGTTGACAGTGGCATGATGAGAGAGAGAAGTGATATAAGCAGTGAGGACAGGCAGCGGCAACCAATAGCGAGAACAAACAGCGAGCACAAGCAGGTCGGCGCTGCCGCAAAACGCGATTTTACCATTCGCGGCGATTGCGCCGACACTGTCGCCGCGCGTCTGCGCCGCATGGTCGCGGTCTGTCACAGGTCAAGGGGAGGTCGGCGCCCGATGTTATACTGCCAGCAAATTCTTATCTAAAAGTCACTATGAAACTGATTGGCTCACTCACCAGCCCTTATGTACGCAAGGTCCGCATCGTGATGGCGGAAAAAAAGCTCGACTTCGTCCTGACGCTGGAAAACGTGTGGGCCGACGACACCACGATCCATGCCGCTAACCCGCTCGGCAAGGTGCCCTGCCTGGTGATGGAAGACGGCAATGCGATGTACGACTCGCGCGTGATCGTCGATTATCTCGACAACCTGACGCCAGTCTGCAAGCTGCTGCCGGCCACCAGCCGCGATCGCGCGGCGGTCAAGTGCTGGGAGGCGCTGGCCGATGGCGTGCTCGACGCCGCGATCCTGGTGCGGCTGGAACGGACGCTGCGCCCGCCCGAGCTGCAAAGCCAGACCTGGATCGACCGCCAGATGCGCAAGGTGCATGCAGGACTGGCCGCAATGTCGGCCGGTCTGGGCGAGACGGCATTCTGCTGCGACAGTCATTATTCGCTGGCCGACGTCGCGGTCGGCTGCGCGCTCGGCTGGTTGTCGTTCCGCTTTCCGGAGATCGAATGGCGCGGCGATTATCCGAACCTGCTGAAGCTGTACGACAAGCTGTCGGAGCGGCCATCGTTCCGGGACACCGTGCCGCAGTAAGCTGGTCGCCTGCATGCAAAAAAAAAGCGCCGCCGGGTGGTTTCCGGCGGCGCTTTTTTATGGGTATTTTATGCCTGGAAATTTAGCGTCGCGCAATAGTCGCGTAACCCGCTGCGCCGCTTGCCAGCGGTGCTCAGTAAACCGCGATGCACTATCTGCCCTGTGTCAACTGTGATCGATATTGTGGCGCTGATATTGATCTCTCATCTCGTCCACCACCATCGACACGATCAAACCGACGAGCAAACCAAACACAGTCATCGACATCAATGTTATCAGCGCGACGATCATGATCTCAAGTCGCTGTTTGGGCGACTCCTCGTAGTATGTTGACACTTTTAGCTTAGTAAAACTTTATAAATTTGCAATGTTTATTTCTAAATTGGGCGTGCCGGTGCGAGCCTCGGCGCGGCCATATTGAGTGGGAACAAGCAGGGGGGAAAATGCAGGTGGCGACGCCGGACCAGAATCGCAGGTGGCGCCACGCCGGCGTGATGGAGCGCCAGCGGATGCCGTGTGCTGACGAATTCTGCCAAATATACTAGCCCCTGTATTTTTTCTTCCGCAATAAAAACAAGGGCTGTGAGCCGGTTATTGACGATACTCCCTCAATAACTGTCTTGTAATCGTGAGTTATCCGACCTGACAGCCGTGCTCAGGCCGTCATCTGGGTTTGCAGATAGTTTTGCAGGCCGACTTTTTCGATCAGATCGATTTGCGTCTGGAGCCAGTCGATATGTTGCTCGGTGTCTTCCAGGATCAGATTGAACAGGTCGCGCGACACATAGTCGGCCGCCAGTTCGCTCGCTGCGATGCCTTCCTTGACGGTTTTTTGCGCCTCAATTTCCAGCTTCAGATCGCAATGCAGCATTTCTTCGGTCGATTCGCCGATCATCAGCTTGTGCAGCGCCTGCAGGTTCGGTAGGCCATCCAGCATCAGGATGCGGTCGATCAGCCGGTCGGCATGCTTCATCTCGCCGATCGATTCGTCATACTCTTTCTTCGCCAGTTTTTCCAGGCCCCAGTGCCTGTACATCCGCGCATGCAAAAAATACTGGTTGATCGCCGACAGTTCGTTGGTCAGCTGCGCATTGAGCAGCTTGATGATGGCTTTGTCACCCTTCATTGCGGTCTCCCGGTGGTGGTCGATTGAGAATAGTGCTGCTGGCGCTGTGGTAAGGCCGTACTGTGGTGATGCAATACCGCGGTGAGGCTGGCGGATCGTTGTGTGTTGGTCATCATAGCGCAGGCGCTGGCTTTTGCCATTAACATCGGCGCATTTTGCTGGCGCAAATCATTTGCAGCTGTTTCGCCAGGCAGCGGTCGAGCGCCGCATCGGGTGCAATTCTATCGGCTGCAATCCTTATAGCGACCACATGAACCAGACGCTGGCCAGCAGCGCGCCGGCGCTGGTCAGCACCGCGATGCTGCGGACCGTGTGCAGCTGGGTCCACAGCAGCAGGCCGGTCAGCGACAGCAGCATCAGGCTGGCCGCGATGCTGTCCGACAGCAGCACCCAAAACGCGCCGACGCCGGTCGACATGTGGAGCCGGGTCAGGGTGCCGATCGGCGTGGCGTCGTTGTGATCGAGTTTGAGGCTGCGGTTGCCGACGAAATATTCGGCGCTGACGCTGCGCTGCGGGCTGCTCAGGTTGACGCTCCAGCGCTCCGGTTGCAGCACCTCCTGGTCGGCCCACAGCACGGTTTTGGCCGGCTGCGTCTTGATGCTCGGCGCTTGTTGCGGCGTCCATTGCAACTCGGCCTGCAGCCAGTCCGCCATCTGTTGCGGCGAGTCGAAGCCGTGCGCCGGCAGCGCCAATTGCACGGTTTGTTGCACGCTTTTCTCGATCGGGATTTTCAATACCGAACGATGGTTCAGCAAGATCCCGGTGGCGCCGAACAGCAGGCCCAGCAACGCGCCCCACAAGCCGATATACAGATGGGTTTTGCGCAGCCAGCCAAGGAACACGGCGCGCTTGCTGCGGCTGCGCTTGGGCGCGCTCAGGCTCGATGTTGCCGGTAGCGGCGAGCGCGGATCGGTGCTGAGTTCGCGCAGGATGGCTCGGTCGGTTCTGGAATTCATGGTGAGTATAAGTATCTAGCGTCCGATTTGCATGCGGATTGCGGTGATTGATTGATGAGTATATTTTTCGATGCGTAACAACGAATGGCAGCCGGTCACAGTTCCGACCACATCCGCAACAGGTTGTGATAACTGCCGGTCAGTTGCAGCAGCGCACGCGCATCCGCATGGTCCTGGTGCAGGCGCTGGATCGCGCTGTCGAGGTCGAACAGCAGGGTGCGCTGGGCATCGTCGCGGATCATGCTTTGGACCCAGAAGAACGAGGCCAGCCGCGCGCCGCGGGTGACGGCGCTGACCCGATGTAGGCTGGCCGCCGGGTAGACGACCAGGTGCCCGGCCGGCAGCTTGACCGACTGCATGCCGTAGGTGTCCTCGATCAGCAGTTCACCGCCGTCGTACTCGTCCGGCTCGGACAGAAACAGCGTGGCCGAGACATCGGTGCGGATCTTGTGGCGACTGCCCGGCATCAGGCGCAGCGCATTGTCGATGTGCTCGCCAAACTGCTGGCCGCCGTCATAGCGGTTGAACAGCGGCGGATAGACGTGCAGCGGCAGCACCGCGCTGATGAAGAGCGGATGACGCTCCAGTGCCGCCACGATCAAGTCGCCCAAGGCCAGCGCGGCCGGTGACCCTTCCAGCAATTGCCGGTTGTGTTTGACGCGGCTGCCTTGAAAACCGGCGGTGGCGCGACCGTCGATCCAGTCGGCGGCATCGAGCTGGCTGCGGCAGTGGCGCACTTGTTCGGCGCTCAGGAGGTCGGGAATGGTGAGGAGCATGGCGGCAAATAATATCAGTTGGGACTGACGCAAAATGCGTCGGAAGTAGGGTGCGCCGTGCGCACCGATGAGGCCGTCATCATCGTCGACGATGCATGGTGCGCACGGCGCACCCTACAACTAATTGGTCAGAACCGATACGCGACCGACACGATCGCGGTCCGCCCTTTGACCGGTGTCGCGCGCCCGGCCGAGGCGGTCTCGAAATATTGCCGGTCCGTCAGGTTCTGCAGATTGAGCCGGATGTCGTAGCTTTTCTGTTTGTAGGCCAAGGTGGCGTCGATCCGCGTATAGCCGTCGATCTGCGCGCTCTCGAAGTTGTTGACGGTGCGATCGGCGCTGTACACCAGTCCGCCGCCGGCTTCCCAGTGGTCCAGGAAGCTGTAGGTGCTCCAGAGCGACGCACTGTGGCGCGGCGTATTCGCCAGGGTCTTGCCTTGCGCATACAGATAGGGGCTGGCGGCGGTGCCGGCGCCGGTCCGGTCCTGCGATGCGATTATCTTGCCGTCGAGCAGGGTATAGCCGGCCATCAATTGCCAGGCCGGCGTGATGCGGCCGACCACGCCCAGTTCCAGCCCGCGCACCCGGATGTCGCCATCGAGGCTGACGATGGCAGTCAGCGGGTCGGTGGTGCGGGCATTGCTTTTTTCGACATCGAACAGGGCCGAGTTGAAAGACAGGTTGCCGTCCAGGAAATCGAGCTTGGCACCGATTTCGACCGAGCGGTTCTTCTCCGGTTTCAAACCGGCGGTCGTGGTCGACAGCGTGATCGCTTCGCTCGACGGATTGAACGAGGTGCCGTAGGACAGGTAGTAGGACTGGGTCTCGCTCGGCTGCCAGATCACGCCGGCGCGGATGCTCAGCATGCGGTCGGTGCGGCCGAGCTGCGTGTTCACGTTGCCGGCATAAGTCAGTGCGTGATAATCGGCTTTGATGCGGTCCCAGCGCACGCCGCCGACCAGTTTCCATTGCTGGTTCAAGTCGATCTGGTCGTTCAGGTAGAGCGCGAAAGTATCGCCCGTGGTGTCGGTGGCGGTGCTCGCGCTGCGCACTGCCGTGGCCGGTTTCGGGCCAACCACAGGATGGCCCAGATTGACGCTGCCGAGTCCGCTCCAGGCGTAATTGTCGGCATGGTCGGTATCGCGCCCCAATTCAAAGCCGGTGATGACGGTGTTCAGCATGCCACCCAGTTGCGACTTGATCACCAGATCGGTCTGGTTGAACAGCGACTTGTCGTTGATCACGCGGTCCCGGGTGTCGAACGGCGACGCGATCAGGTCGAGCGGCGTGGCCTGGGTCGGCGTGCCGCCGACCATGGTTGCGGCTTTCAATGGCGTCGGCGAGGCCTGGGTCCGGCTCTGCGCGTATTGGGTGCGGTTGGTCAGCGTCACGTCCGCGCTGAACTTGTGGCGAATGCTGGCGTTGAAAATATTGGCGTCCTGCCGGTACTGGTCGTCGGTGAAGCCATAGAAGCGATTGCGCGGCGCGTTGATCGGTTTGCTGACCGTGCCGGGCCCGCTATTGAGCAAGGGGAACCCATAATCGGGCAGGTCGTCGTTGCGCAAGATCAGCGCCGACAGGGTGACCTCGGTCGGGCTGCCGATGCCGAAGCGCAAGGACGGCGCAATGCCAACATGCTGCAACCGCGTGACGTCGCGGGTCGACTTGGCGTCGGCAGCCAGTGCCTCGATGCTGAACGCCGACGTCTCGGACAGCGGGTGATTCACATCCACGGTGGCGCGATAGTAGCTGTCGGTGCCGACGCTGGCGGTCGCTTCGGCGCTGGCCTTCAGGTTCGGCTTCTTGCTGACCTGGTTGATCACGCCACCGGTCGAGCCGCGCCCGAACAACATCGACGACGGCCCCTTCAGCACCTCAACCGCCTCCAGGAAGAAGGTGTCGCGCGTGTATTGCCCGCGGTCGCGGAAGCCATCGATGAACATGTCAGTGCGCGCCGAAAAGCCGCGCAGATTGATATTGTCGCCGATCTGGCCGCCTTCGCCGGCCGAAATCGTAATGCCCGGCACGTTGCGCAGCGCCTCGACCATCGAGGTGGCGGCCTGCGATTCCAGCACGGCCCGGTTGATCACGGTGAGCGATTGCGGGATGTCGCGCAGCAGGGTCTCTTGCTTGCCGCCGATGCCGCTTTTCATTGCGGCAAAGCCATCTTTTTTCGCGCTATCATGCACCGTTATTTCAGACAGCACGGCGTCGGCGGGCTGAGTGTCGGACAGCGCGGGCAGGGAATTGGGCGTGCCTTGCGCCAATGCCAGAGGTGCGGAAAATGCAGCGAGCAGCGCAGCTGCCACCGGGGTGAGACGACGGTTCATCGATAAATCCTTGTGCGGTCAGGGTGGTCGCGTGCAGCGTGACGCTGCGCACTGAGGTGGCTGGCTGACCGGATCGGATGTTCCGCTTGGCTGGCTGAAATAAAGAGAAAAGCAGAGAAAGCTTAGCGACAACGCGGTGATTTGCCCGCTGCTGCCGACCATGTTTTACACAGGTGCAAATGTAAATGAGAATGATTGCTATTGTCAATTGAAAGATGGCTTGATGGCCGACCGGCAGCGTGTGTCATGTTGCCGGTCGTGCATAGTTGCTTGTATATACTCCATCAGCCACTGCCATTGTCCGCGCATAATTAAATTAAAATATTGAAATACTCCCGTAGTTTTTGGATATTTGAAATTTGAAAACCATGACCGATCGGAACAACATGCTCCACAGCCGAAAACGCAGTTCCACTTCAATCCTGATCACCGGCTTGCTGGCCGCCGTATTCGCGCTGTCGGCCAACCTCGCCGCTGCGCTGGCGTTGCCGAAAGGCGTGACCCAGGGACCGTCGGTCGAGGGCATCACCGAATACCGGCTGGCCAATGGACTCAAGGTCCTGCTGCTGCCGGACGCCTCGAAGCCGACCGTGACCGTCAACGTCACCTACCTGGTCGGCTCGCGTTTCGAAAATTATGGCGAAACCGGGATGGCGCATCTGCTCGAGCATCTGATGTTCAAGGGCGCGCCGAAATACACCAGCATCCCGCAGGAATTTGCCAAGCGCGGCATGACGTTCAACGGCACCACCTCGCTCGATCGCACCAACTACTACGAATTCTTCCAGGCCGGCGACGACAACCTGAAATGGGCGATCGAGATGGAGGCCGGGCGCATGGTGCATTCCTTCATCGCGAAGAAGGATCTCGATTCCGAAATGACGGTGGTGCGCAACGAGTACGAGAAGGGTGAAAACTCGCCCTTCAGCGTGATGCAGAAACGGATGCAAAGCGTGGCCTTCGACTGGCACAGCTATGGCAAGCCGACCATCGGCAATCGCAGCGACATCGAGAACGTCAAGATCGAGAACCTGCAGGCGTTCTACCGGATGTACTACCAGCCCGACAACGCAGTGCTGCTGGTCGCCGGCAAGTTCGATCCGGTGCTGACCCTGCAATGGATCGAACGCGCGTTCGGCCCGATCGCCAAGCCCAAGCGCCGACTGCCGCCGCTGTGGACGGTCGAGCCGACCCAGGACGGCGAGCGCGGTTTCACGGTGCGCCGCAAGGGCGACCTGCAGATCATCGAGGTCGCGTACAAGGTGCCGAGCGGGCTGCATCCGGACTCCGATGCGCTGTCGTTTGCCGCCGACATCCTGACCGACACCCCGAACGGCCGGCTGCACAAGCAACTGGTCGAGAGCGGCAAGGCGGTCCAGGTGTTCAGTCAGTCGATCGGTGCCTTTGCGCCGGGCCTGCAGGTGATCGGCGCCGTCGTCAAGAGCGGCGAGCCGATCGAGCCGGTGCGCGACGCACTGATTGCCGCGATCGAGGATTTCAAGAATACGCCGCCGACCAAGGAAGAGATCGAGCGGGTACGGCGCGATTATGCGAACCAGATCGAAAAGATGTTGAACGATCACCGCCAGGCCGGCGTCGCTCTGTCGGAGGCGATCGCGCTGGGCGACTGGCGCCTGCTATTCCTGAGCCGCGACCTGCAGCAAAAGGTCACGTCGGCGCAGGTGGCCGCGGCGGCCGGGCTTTATTTCAAGCGCGACAACCGCACCGTCGGCCTGTTTCAGCCGGAAGACCAGCCGCAGCGCGTGACGGTGCCGACCGCCCCTGGCGCCGCCGAATTGCTGAAGGATTATCAGCCGAAACAGCAGGTCGCCAGCAGCGAAGCGTTTGACCCGAGCCAGGCCAATATCGACGCCCGGACCCAACATGCCAAGATCGGCGGCCTGGAACTGGCGCTGCTGCCGAAGCAGAATCGTGGCGAAACGGTAGCGGTCGCGCTGCGCCTGCACTGGGGCGATGAGAAGAGCCTGTTCGGCAAGCAGACGGTGGCGAGCATCACCGACGACATGCTGATGCGCGGCAACAGTAAATTCAGCCGTGAACAGCTGGCCGACGAGTTCGCCAAGCTGAAGCTCAGCGGCAGTCCATACCGCTTTGAAACCACCCGCGCCAACCTGCCGGCCGCGCTGCGACTGGTGGCACAGGTGCTGCAGCAGCCGAGTTTTCCGCCGGCCGAGTTCGAGCAGTTGCGCAAGCAGACCCTGGTCGGCATCGAGTCGCAGCGCAATGAACCGGAGACGCAGGCATCGATGGCGATCGGCGAGCATTTCAACCACTATCCGAAGGGCGACTGGCGCGCTTTTCAGTCGCTCGATGAATCGATCGCCGAGCTCGGCAAGCTGACGCTGGATGACGTCAAGGCCTTCCATAAAGACTTCTATGGTGCGTCGAAGGGCGAGCTGGCGATCGTCGGCGATTTCGATCCGGCCGAGATCAGCAAGATAGTCGAGCAGAGCTTCGGCAACTGGCGCAGTGCGGCGGGCTACACCCGCGTTCCGGAAAGCTATGCCGACATCGCGCCGATGCGCAAGAACATCAATACGCCGGACAAGGAAAATGGCGTCTATACCGCACGCGTGAACCTAGATCTGCGCGACGACGATGCCGATTACCCGGCCTTGCTGGTCGCCAATTACCTGATCGGCGGTGGCGCCGGCATGGATTCACGGCTGATGCAGCGCATCCGTCAGAAGGACGGGCTGTCGTATGGTGTCGGCTCGTCACTGCGGGCCGGCTCGATCGACCGCAACGGCAGTTTTGCGATCCAGGCGATCGCCGCGCCGCGGAATCTGGCCAAGGTCGATACGGCGGTGCAGGAAGAACTGGCGCGCCTGCTGAAGGATGGCTTCAGCGCCGAGGAACTGGCGCGCGCCAAATCGGGCATCCTGCAACAGCGCCTGCAGACCCGCGCGCAGGACGGCAGCCTGGCGAGCGCGTGGGTCAGCAACCTGTATCTGGACCGTACTTTTGCTTGGAGCAAGGCGCTGGAAGACAAGATCGCCGCGCTCAATGTCGAACGGGTCAATGCCGCGCTGCGCAAGGCGCTCGACCCGGCCAGAATGACGGTGGTGATCGCCGGCGACGAGGCCAAGATGAAAGCGGCGGCCATGCCGGCGAACAAAATCCGAGTCATTACAGCGAACAAAATCCGAGTCATTACAGCGAACAAAATCTGAGTCATTACAGCGAACAAAATCTGAGTCATTACAGCGAACAAAATCTGAGTCATTGCTGAAGTGAACAAAATCCGAGTCATTCCAGCGAACGCTGGAATCCAGTGTCGTTCGTGGTGCACCGCTAGCGCTTGATATACGCAAAAAACACGCCGTTGTAAGACCAAGCGAAAGGCAAGATGCGTCTCGGCGCGGCGGGTTTTTTTAATTATCGAGCGTGAACTTGATCGGCACGATCGCATACACCGCGACCGGATTGCCATTGTCGCGATGGGGTTTGAACAGCGCGCGCAGCACCGCCTGCCGGCCGGCTTCGTCCAGTCGCGCCGAACCCGACGACTGTTGCACCGTCGCCTGCTCAGGATGCCCTTGCGCATTGATCAGCACGCACAGCAGCACTTTCCCGGTTTCGCCATTGCGCCGTGACAGCGCCGGATATTCGGGTTTCGGCGCACGAATGTATTCGACGCCGGACGAGATCATCCTCGGCGCCGCCGTTTCTGGCGCGATGACCGGCGCCGGCGACGGGTTTGCGGTTGCCAGCGTCAGGCTGGGCGCAGGGTCTGCGATCGATGGCGGATCCGATGGCGCCGCACGACTGGTGTCGGGTTCGGCCAGCTGAGGCCGGACGACAGGCAGGGGCGGCTTCGACTGCGGGCTGGTTTTCTGCAGCGCGACCGTCTCGACGGCCGGTTGCTGCGGCGCACTGGCCGGCAGGATGAAACTGACCATGACGGCTTGCGGCAGCGCGACTTGCACCGACTGCTTCAGCAGGCCATTGTGCACGGCGTAAAACAATCCGAGATGCAACACGATGATCAAGGCCAGCGGCCAGAACCGGCGCGGCTTGTGCCCGCTCAGCCATGGCGCAGCTGGTATCGGGGGAGTGCGCCCGACTAAGGGGGCAGCCGCCATTTCAGGCGGCGAGCGGGGTGCGGCGGAAGCTAACTTCGCGCACGTCCTGCTGAGCGGCACGCTGTACCGAGCGTTGCGCTTGGATATGGTCCTGCAACACCTGTTTGGCACAGTCGGCGCACTGGCCGCAACAAGTCGCGACACCCAGATCGTTGCTCAGCTCGGACATCGAACTGACGCCCAGATCGACCGCCTGCCGGATTTCGCGATCGGATACGTTGTTGCAAATACAGACAATCATCGATGCACCTTGCTCAATGGTGTGAACAGTTTGATTTGGCAGTTGTCGGCGACGCCGCTGTTACCGGCCCACTTTCTTGCCGCGATTCCCGCTGGTGCGATGCGTTGCCAGCAAGATTAATAGGAATCGTTCTCATTAAGGTTTGTATTCTCCGGCATTTGCGGGACTTTTGCAAGCGTCTGCGAAATTCTTGTTTTGTGGGTGGTTTTCACGCCGCTGCCACTTGATCGACGGTAATAAAATCCGTCGAATATCGGGGGCAACCGAGGCGGCATGCGCTCAGGAGCAAAGTTTGTCGGACTTGTCTTAACATTGGAATTCAGCGGAATCGCGACGCGGCTCAACTTTGGAGGGAGCCCATACATGCAGAGTTAGAGTGAATCGCCGCGAATCTTCGCACTCAATTTAGCTTTCCCGAGATTGTGGCAAAAGAAAAATCTTCCAAGTAAATATCGTAGTGGCCTTGCATACGACTAAAACTTTCCTTCCGTTTTTTGTCTTCAACTGTGACATTCACTATTTTATTCGTGACTAGATTCACCGAAGATTTGGATTCATCGTCACTTCCGATGGTGCCTTGTGTATGGACAGTGCCAATTAGCTTCAGTCTGCCTTGAATAATTTTGAACTGGTATCGTGTTCCCTCAAATTCTGTGTAACCGACGGAACTATCATTCAAAAATATCGAACCTTTCTCAATTGACGTGTAAATAAGGCGCCGCATATGCGCGGCCCATGTATCAGATTGCGAAAACAAGGCGAAGGTACCGTCCGCCCTACCAGCAAGAACGACAAGTCGTTCGTATGATCCGTTTTCTCCCAGTTCGGAGAGAATGAAGCATATGTCCTTAATACCATCATTGTTCAGATCGCCGAAACTGACATCCGAGATGCGTTTCAATTCAACGTTGGGATATTTTGCAGTTAAGATTTTCAATGCTTCGCTTGGCAAATCTGCCGCGAAGCAACTGCTACTCAGTGTGAGAGCTGCAAGTAAGAGGCGAGTGAAGAGTTGGGGCATATGCTAGTGCTAACTGTTTAGTTATACGGACACGCCTGTCCGGTATACACGGAAGGGTGTCCAATAAATGCCGCGGGCCACCCACCGGAAGCCCGCATCGCGTCTCGTTTTCTGCAAACTTGCCAAGTTATACGGGACCATAAAAAAACCGTGAAATAGGTCCGACACTCAGCGCCCGTTACAGTGTAGAAGGCGCTCCGCATAATGTCCATATTGCAACGTCATGTTCCCGGCGTATTCCGTAGCGCCAACGGACTCAATTGCGGGGCCGCGATTTCCGGCAGACGTTAACACTATTCGACAGACTTATTGCTGGCGATCATACCAAGCGCTTGATGGAGTAGCAATCAACGCGATTCCAGCTTGCAAATAGTAATAATTCGCATTACCATTCAACCGAACCCATTTTTATGGAATCTCGGTACCATGACCTCCGCCCGGCAAGTTCCGCACACCATCACACTCGACACTCTTGCGATTGGCAAGAGCGGCACGGTTACCTTGCTGACGCCGCATCACCAGCACATGAAGGAAAGCGGTGTGGACCTATCGCGCCGCCTGATGGAACTGGGATTCGTGCCGGGTGAGCGGATTCGCATGCTCAAGCGCGGCATGCCGGGTGGCGAGCCGCTGGCAGTCAAGGTCGGCAATTCGACCTTCGCGCTGCGCCGCTTCGAGGCTGCGCTGATATCGGTGCAGCCGGACTGATCATGGCGGCGATTCCTGGCAAGTTGCAGACGCCGTTGGTGGCGCTGGTCGGCAATCCGAACTGCGGCAAGACCGCGCTGTTCAATCGCTTGACCGGCGCGCGCCAGAAGGTTGCCAACTACGCCGGCGTCACGATCGAGCGCAAGGAAGGCAGCTTTACCACGCCGACCGGCCGCGCCTGGCGCCTGCTTGACCTGCCCGGCGCGTACAGCCTGTCCGCCACCACTCCCGATGAAGCGATCACGCGCGATGTCGTGGCCGGGGTGCGCGTCGGCGAGACCGTGCCCGACAGCATCGTGTGCGTGGTCGATGCCACCAACCTGCGGCTGAACCTGCGACTGGTACTGGAAATCAAGCGGCTCGGTCTGCCGATGGTGCTGGCGCTGAACATGGTCGACGTCGCCAAGCGCCGCAACATCGTGATCGATACCGACAAACTGGCGCAGGAACTGGGCATGCCGGTGGTCGAAACCGTGGCCGTGCGCAGCGGCGGCGAGACGGCACTGGTCCAGGCGCTCGACGCGCTGCCTCACCCTTCCTCTGCGCCTGCCGTCGCCCGCTCGCTGGCGGCGATCGACGCGGTGTCGGTGCAGGACACCCAGCGCGAAGTGCGCCGCATCCTGTCGGTCTGCACCAGCGACATCGGCGATACCGGCAACCTGACCGAGAAGATCGACCATGTCGTGCTGCATCCGGTCTTTGGTCCGATCCTGCTGGCGATCCTGATGTTCTTCGTGTTCCAGGCCGTGTTTAGCTGGGCCAACACGCCGATGGACCTGATCAAGGGCGGCGTCGACGGCGTCGGCCAGCTGATCCGCACGCACATGGACGACGGCCTGCTGCGCAGCTTGCTGGTGGAAGGCATCCTGGGCGGCGTCGGCAGCGTGCTGGTGTTCCTGCCGCAAATCCTGATCCTGTTCTTCTTCATCCTGTTTCTGGAAGACTGCGGCTATCTGCCGCGTGCGGCCTTCCTGCTCGACCGCCTGATGGGCGGCGTCGGCCTGTCGGGCCGCGCCTTCATTCCGCTGCTGTCGAGCTTCGCCTGCGCGATTCCCGGCATCATGGCGGCCCGCACCATCCAGAATCCGCGCGACCGGCTGGTCACGATCATGATCGCGCCTTTGATGACGTGCTCGGCGCGGCTGCCGGTATACGCCCTGATCATCGCCGCCTTCATCCCGAGTCGCACCGTCGGCGCCGTCTTCAATCTGCAAGGGCTGGTGCTGTTCGTGCTGTACGTGGCCGGCATCGCCGCCGCGATGCTGGTGGCCTACGTGATGAAGCGCAGCATGAGCGCCAGCCGGCATCAGCCGCTGATGCTGGAGCTGCCGAGTTATCACTGGCCGCATGCGCGCAATCTGGTGCTGGGGCTGTGGGAGCGCGCCAAGATTTTCCTGACCCGGGTCGGTACCATCATCCTGACCCTGATGATCTTGCTGTGGTTCCTGTCGACCTTCCCGGCGCCGCCTGCCAACGCCGACCATCCTGCGATCTACTACAGCCTGGCCGGGATGCTGGGACGGGCGCTGGAGGTGGTGTTCGCGCCGATCGGTTTCGGCTGGCAGATCTGCATCGCGCTGGTGCCCGGCATGGCGGCGCGCGAAGTCGCGGTCGGCGCGCTCGGCACCGTGTATGCGCTGTCGCAGACCGGCGAAGCACTGGCCAGTTCGCTGACGCCGCTGATCGCGCAGTCATGGAGTCTGGCCACCGCGTTGTCGCTGCTGGCCTGGTATGTGTTTGCGCCGCAATGCCTGTCGACCCTGAGCGTGGTCAAGCGCGAGACCAACAGCTGGCGCTATCCGCTGCTGATGGCGGGCTACATGTTTGCGCTGGCCTACGGCGCGTCGTTCGCAACTTATCGCATCGCTCTCTTCCTGACCGGGGCCTGACATGCTGCAGCAACTGATCGTGTTTACCATCGTCGCATCCGCCGCGCTGTACGCGGCATGGAAGTGGGCGCCCGCGACCTTGCGGATCCGCGCCGTCAACCGGTTGGCACATCATCTGGGGGCGTTGGGTTTGAGCGCGGTGGCCGGCTGGCTCAGGCAGAAATCGAATAACGACGCCGCCTGTGGCGACGGCGGCTGTTCCAGCTGCGGTTCCTGCGGCAGTGCAGATTCGGCCAACGTCACCGCCAATGTCAACGGCAGCGGCGACGCCGCACCGCAAGTCATCAAGCTGCATTTCCGGCAAACTCCCCGCGCCTGACCGCATTGCATTTCGGCATGACGTTCGGTTACGCCGATGTGCGGCGCACCGGGCGATTCCTGTGCCGGCTTATGCGGTCAGGATCAGCTTGTTCAAACTCGTCATTCGCAACCGATAAATGCGGCCTTCATGGTCGATCTCGACCTCGCGCGCCTGCTGGAACAACTCCTGACTACTGATACGGTGCAGCGGCGCTGGCCGAGATGGCGCCGGATTGCCGAGCGGCGGGTTGGGGGCGAGCGGTGGAGATTTGGACATGGGGTCAATATGCAGTTTGAATGATAATAATTCGCATTTGCATTATTGGTCAAGTGACGCCGGATGGCAAGCTTTTTGCCGGAATGATATGACCAGCAGCCGACCTTCGTCTGCCGTCGTCGAAAGCTAAAAAAATGGCAGTATATGTAAAGGCTCCGCAATTTATTTGCGGCAGCTGCCATTGATATGCCAGAGTATGTTGGTATGGGTCACCATCGTCCGCGGCGGCGCAAGCTACCCAATCGGATGGAACGATTCAGCCTGCGCGATCGACGTGTTGTCAACGTGGCCCCGGCGCCGCTGCCGTCGGATGCGGGCTGGTCACGCGCGATGGCGTGTTAAGCGACTGGCAGCGGGTCGGCAGTCACTGCCGACGCCGTCGTGATGATCCCGCCGCCCAGGCACACCTCGCCATCGTACAAGACCGCCGATTGCCCCGGCGTCACCGCCCACTGCGGGGTATCGAATTCGAGCATGAAGTCGTCCACAAATCCGCCGCCACCCTGCGTCAGGTGGCGACAGGCGATATCGGCCTGGCGATAGCGCGTCTTGGCCGACAATGCGGTCTGGCTCGGCGCATGGCCGGCGACCCAGCTGACCTGGCCGGCCGCCAGCGAGGACGACAGCAACCATGGATGTTCGTGGCCCTGCACGATGTACAGCGTATTGGCGGCGATGTCTTTCCTGGCGACATACCAGGCGTCGCTGCTGCCATCGGCGTTCTGGTGCGACTTGACGCCGCCGATGCCGATGCCCTTGCGCTGGCCCAGCGTGTAGAAACTCAGGCCGACATGTTCGCCCACGGTCTTGCCGTCGGCGGTCTTGATCGGGCCCGGCTGGTAGGACAGATAGCGGTTCAGAAATTCGCGGAACGGCCGTTCGCCGATGAAGCAGATGCCGGTCGAATCCTTCTTTTTCGCGTTCGGCAGGCCGATCTGCTCGGCGATCTTGCGCACTTCCGTCTTCTGGATCTCGCCCAGCGGAAACAGGGTCTTCGACAACTGCGCCTGGTTCAGCCGATGCAGGAAGTAGCTCTGATCCTTGCTATGGTCCAGCGCCTTCAACAATTCAACCTTGCCGTCTTGGGCCTGGCGCACCCGCGCATAGTGGCCGGTCGCGATCAGGTCGGCGCCCAGCAGCATCGCATGGTCGAGGAAGGCCTTGAACTTGATCTCGGCATTGCACAACACGTCCGGATTGGGGGTGCGGCCGGCCTGGTATTCGCGCAGGAATTCCGCGAACACGCGATCCTTGTATTCGGCAGCGAAATTGACGGCCTCGATGTCGACCCCGACCACGTCGGCGACGCTGACGGCATCGATCCAGTCTTGCCGGGTCGAACAATATTCGGAATCGTCGTCGTCTTCCCAGTTCTTCATGAACAGGCCGATCACTTCGTAGCCTTGTTCCTTCAGCAACCACGCCGACACCGACGAATCGACGCCGCCCGACATGCCGATCACGACTTTTTTCTTAGCCATGGGTGTTTCCTGACGGCGCAAGATGACTGGTCGCCACCGGCGTTGCCATCGGCACCACCGCCAGCACGGCCGGATCGGTCGACAGCAGTGACAGCGGCGCCCGCTTGCCCTGCAGATAATCGTCGACACACTGCATCACCACCGGACTGCGATGGCGCTCGCGGCAGGCCTGCATCTGATCGTAGGACATCCAGACGCTGCGCACGATGCCGTGGTCGAGCGGCAGGTCATGCTCGGTGCCGGCCACGCCGCAGAAGGTGAACCGCAAATAAGTGACGTCGCGCCCGGTACGGGGCGAGATATAGCGCGACATATACATGCCGACCAGCGCCGTCGGTGTGAAGTCGTGTGCGGTTTCTTCCAGCGTTTCGCGCACCACCGCCTGCTGCAGCGATTCGTTCGGATCGAGATGGCCGGCCGGCTGGTTGAAGCGCAGGCCGTCGCTGGTCTCTTCTTCGACCAGCAAGAACAAGCCGTCGCGCTCGATGACGGCGGCGACGGTGACGGATGGTTTCCAGGTATTAGGCATAAGCGTTAGGCATGCGTATCAGGCATTTTGGTGAGGCAGAATTGCTAGGAGACTGTCGGACTTACGGAATCGAAGCGAGAACACGCTGAGCGAGGACAGATTTTGCCGGATTTGCAGCGTCAATAGCGAGCTATTGACCAAAAAGCCGGTGAAATATGGACCGGTCAGGTAATTTTGCAGCCGATTCTCCGTAAGTCCGACAGACTCCTAGGCGTACTTTCCATGTAGTCCGCCATTTTACCGTGCCGACCCGCGCTTGTAATGCCACGGTAATCTTTGATAACAACAATACATCAGCGCAATGCATATGCGGTCGCAGCATATGGATATGCAAACTGAGTATAGAAATATCAGTTATGTTGCATGCAGTACATGCGGAATCAACAATTTTCCGTGTAAGATTTCCGTCAGAATTATTAACCATGGAGAACTCTATGAGAATCGGCATTCCCGCCGAGACGCGGTCGGGAGAGACGCGCGTGGCCGCAACACCAGAAACTGTCAAAAAGTTAATTTCCGGCAAGCATCAGGTGATCGTGCAGTCCGGCGCCGGCGTCGCTGCCAGCGTCATCGATGACGCCTATCTGGCCGCCGGTGCATTAATCGGCAGTGCGGCCGACGCTTTTGGCTGCGAGTTGGTGCTGAAAGTGCGCGCGCCGTCGTCTGAAGAGCGGGCGCTGATGAAATCCGGCACGGTGGTGGTGGGCATGCTGAACCAGTTCGACGCCGACAACACCGCGGCGATGGCGGCCCATGGGCTGACCGCGTTTGCGCTGGAAGCGGCGCCGCGCATTACCCGCGCGCAATCGATGGACGTGCTGTCGTCGCAGGCCAATATCGCCGGCTACAAGGCGGTGCTGCTGGCGGCCAATACCTATCAGCGCTTCATACCGATGCTGATGACCGCCGCCGGTACCGTCAAGGCGGCGCGGGTGCTGATCATGGGCGTCGGCGTGGCCGGTCTGCAGGCGATCGCGACCGCCAAGCGACTCGGCGCGGTGATCGAGGCGTCCGACGTGCGCCCGCCGGTCAAGGAGCAGGTCGAGTCGCTCGGCGCCAAGTTCATCGATGTGCCGTTCCTGACCGATGAAGAAAAGGAAATCGCGCAAGGCATCGGCGGCTATGCGCGCCCGATGCCGGCCGACTGGATGCAGCGCCAGGCCGAACTGGTGCACGAACGCGCCAAACAGGCCGATATCATCATCACCACCGCGCTGATCCCGGGCCGCAAGGCGCCGATACTGATTTCCGAAGACACCGTGAAGGCCATGAAGCCGGGCTCGGTGATCGTCGACATGGCGGTCGAGCAGGGCGGCAACTGTCCGCTGTCCGAACTGGGCAAGACCGTGACCAAGTACGGCGTCCACATCATCGGCGAACCGAATCTGGCGACACTGCTGGCGGCCGACTCGTCGGCGCTGTATGCGCGTAACGTGCTCGACTTCCTGAAGCTGATCGTCAATGCCGATGGTGGTCTGGTGCTCAACCGCGACGATGAAATCGTCGCCGCCACCATGCTGTGCTCGGGCGGCGAAGTCAGCAAAAAATGAAAAAAATTGAACAAAGTTCAGCAAATTCGGCAAAATTCAATGAATTTCAGTAAATTTCAGTAAATTGGTTAGGGAAGAAACTATGCAGCGCACCATGCTTCGCGCCAAACTCCATCGCGTCACCGTCACCCAGTGCGACCTCCATTACGAAGGCTCGTGCGGGATCGACGTTAACCTGCTGGAAGCGGTGGATATCCGTGTCAACGAAAAAATCGACATCTACAACGTCAACAACGGCGCACGGTTCTCGACCTACGCGATTCCCGGCAAACGCGGCAGCGGCGAGATTTCGCTCAATGGCGCTGCCGCCCGGCTGGCACAACTGGGCGATTTGCTGATCATCTGCACCTTCGGCGCGATGGACGACAAAGAGATCGAGACCTATACCCCGAAAGTCGCTTTCGTCGATGCCGGCAACCAGATTACCAGCATGAAAAAGTGAAGCGATGCGGTGCGCCCGGCGCACCGCTGTCCGTCAATACCCAGGGCGCCTAACGTCAACAAAACGCGCCCATCACAACAAGAGAGGACATCATGGAAGTCAGTCACACCATCATCAACCTGATCATCTTCGTGCTGGCGATTTACGTCGGCTACCACGTGGTCTGGACCGTCACACCGGCACTGCACACACCGCTGATGGCGGTCACCAACGCGATTTCCGCGATCATCATCGTCGGCGCGATGCTGGCCGCCGGCTTGACGGAAGGCCGGCTCGGCCAGTTCATGGGCACGCTGGCGGTCGCGCTGGCGGCAGTCAATGTATTCGGCGGATTTTTAGTGACGCAACGCATGCTCGAAATGTTCAAGAAAAAAGCGCCGAAGGCCTTGCCGGCATCGGCAGCATCGACTTCAGCGGGAGCTAAACCATGAACATGGACTTCGTGAGCATGAACCTGGTGACGATGCTGTACCTGATCGCATCGGTCTGTTTCATCCA
>NZ_JBHRTP010000014.1:0-2845 GCF_042646465.1 Pseudundibacterium arcticum | reverse complement strand
GAAGTTGCGACCGATGATCATCGGTTCGATTTCCGGGTGATTGATGTTGGCCGGGATGATGGCGCGGCCACGGGCAATTTCCTCGCGCACGAATTCCGCCGTGATTTCAGCCGCGGTGTTGGAAAATGCGGCCGCGCCGAACGACTGCCCCGGATGCTGGCGCCCCATCAAGGTGGCCAGCTTGTGGCCCATCGGGCCGGAGGCTTGCAGTTCTTCCAGGTATTCACGGCGCCGCATGTTTTCGCGGATCGCTACGAATTCCATTTCCGGCGTGATGATGCCCTGGCGCGCATAGTGCATCTGTGACACGTTCTTGCCAGCCAGAGCGCGGCGCGGCTTGCGGTGCAGGTCGAAGCGCAGTTCGGCCAGGGCCGGGTCGTTCAGGCGTTCCACGCCGTAAGCCGAGCTGGGGCCGCTCAGTTCTTCGGTATCGTTGCGTTCGGCGATCCAGTTCCCACGCACCGATGCCAGGCCGGAGCGGATGTCGATGTTCGCATCCGGGTCGGTATACGGGCCCGAGGTGTCGTACACATAGATCGGCGGATTGGCCTCGAAACCAAAGGACGCGGGCGTGTCGGATTGGCTGATTCTGCGCATCGGCACGCGGATATCCGGGCGCGAACCCGTGATATACACTTTGCTGGAATTGGGCAAGGGCTGGACCGCCGCCTCGTCTACCGTGGCAGTAGCGGACAGGAATTTTGGATTGGCGTTCATAGTTTTTCTTTGCGCATGTTTGAAAAACGAAGGAACGCCGGAAAGAGAGGAAAGGCTCTGTGCCGATAGTTTCCCTTCGCTGGCATTATCCAGATCAGGTGTTGCCCGTTAAAGTGATTGCGAGTCTACGAAACAAGGTCGTCTCGTCACCTTGACCGAGGTCAATCTTCCGGAGATGACTTGAATTCGCTTCGATTATTTTTCAAGCGCATCGGAATTCAGAGTCAAAAACATTGAATCTTAACCGCCGTCAAGGATAAGGCCAGACCGGTCTCGCACAATCCTCCCAACGTCTAATTGACAGGAACGCATCATGGATGGGCATTGTTGAATAAATCGATATGCCGGAAAAAAGTTGGACAATCCGGCGCGATTCAACGCGATTTCACGTGCAGAGAAGCCCATGCCCTACCGCGTTTGCGGCGACACCCTGAAAGCGCATGCGCTGCCACCGCAAAAAAAAAGAGGCATGGACCGGTGCAGAATGACAGTTCCAGGCGTGCCGGCGTCCGTCAAAACCTAACAACAAAGCGAGAAATGGGAACTTTGGCCATATCTTGATTTATTCAATAACGCCAACTGGAGAAGTGTATGAGAATCGGCATTCCCGCCGAAACGCGGCTGGGAGAGACACGCGTAGCCGCAACCCCTGAAACAGTGAAAAAGCTTGTGGCGGCCAAGCACCAAGTAATTGTGCAGTCGGGTGCTGGTGTTACATCGAGCGTGATAGATGAAGCCTATCAGGCTGCCGGTGCACAACCCGGCACGGCGGCTGATGCCTTCGGCTGCGACATGGTGCTCAAGGTACGAGCACCATCAGCAGAAGAACGTGCGCTGATCAAATCGGGCACGGTCGTGGTGGGCATGCTCAACCCTTTCGATGCCGACAATATCGCTGCAATGGCCGCACACGGGCTGACCGCATTCGCGCTGGAAGCCGCACCGCGCATTACGCGTGCACAATCGATGGACGTGCTGTCGTCGCAAGCCAATATCGCCGGCTACAAAGCGGTATTGCTGGCTACCAATGCCTACGGCCGCTTCATGCCTATGCTGATGACCGCCGCCGGCACCGTGAAAGCCGCGCGCGTGCTGATCATGGGTGTCGGTGTGGCCGGTCTGCAGGCAATTGCCACCGCCAAACGCCTCGGTGCCGTGATTGAAGCGTCCGACGTGCGCCCGCCGGTCAAGGAGCAAGTCGAGTCGCTCGGCGCCAAGTTCCTCGATGTGCCCTTCGTTACCGATGAAGAGCGCGAAATCGCACAAGGCGCCGGCGGTTACGCCCGCTCGATGCCGGCCGACTGGATGCGGCGTCAGGCTGAACTGGTGCATGCGCGTGCCAAGCAGGCCGACATCATCATCACCACCGCATTGATTCCGGGTCGCAAGGCGCCGATATTGATCTCCGAAGACACCGTCAAGGCGATGAAACCGGGCTCGGTCATCGTCGATATGGCGGCCGAGCAGGGCGGCAATTGTGCGCTGTCGGAATCCGGAAAAACTGTCACTAAATACGGCGTTCACATCATCGGCGACTCCAATCTGGCAATGCTGGTGGCGGCCGATGCCTCCGCCTTGTACTCACGCAACGTGCTCGATTTCCTCAAGCTGATCATCGACACCGACGCCAATCTGGCGATTAACCGTGCAGACGAAATTGTCGCCGCGACGCTGCTGTGTGCCGGCGGCGAGATCATCACAAATTCATAATTAGGGGGCCTCATGGAAGTCAGTCACACCATCATCAACCTGATCATCTTCGTGCTGGCGATTTACGTCGGCTACCACGTGGTCTGGACCGTCACACCGGCACTGCACACACCGCTGATGGCGGTCACCAACGCGATTTCCGCCATCATCATCGTCGGCGCGATGCTGGCCGCCGGCCTCACTGAAGGCCCGGTCGGCCAAGCCATGGGCACGCTGGCGGTCGCGCTGGCGGCGGTCAATGTATTCGGCGGATTCTTAGTGACGCAACGCATGCTCGAAATGTTCAAGAAAAAAGAACCGAAAACCTCGTCCAAGTCCGCTGCGGCAAGCACCGTGGGAGTGCAATCATGAGTATGCAATTCGTGAGCATGAACCTGGTGACGATGCTGTACCTGATCGCATCGGTCTGTTTCATCCA
>NZ_JBHRTP010000013.1:0-20652 GCF_042646465.1 Pseudundibacterium arcticum | reverse complement strand
ACCACCCATCGAAAAATATGATGTGCGAAGTGAGCAAATTCAGCTCACTCTCCTATGACGAACGTTGGGACACTACTGACATCCAATAAAGAATCGCCCGTAAGGGTTTGAACTTGCGAGCGATTGTATTGAAAACCAACAATTTTCAACACGATAACTTAACGCCCGGAACCGGCCTCCGAGCAGATTTTTGTTGCCGCTCCACCCACTACTGCGGTGGTCTAACGACTGCGGTCGGGGGCTCCATGGCTCCCTCCGCCTCTGCCGCCTTCTCCACCTCTGCCTTCATGGTGACCCTCACCACCCCTGCCTTCGTGGTGACCATCTCCATGGTGGCCGCCTCCATGATGGCCTCCTCGGCCGCCATCGCCGTCGTAAAACCCGAACCCAAAGTAGGTGGTCGGCTCGGAATACACCGGCACCCCGCCATATCCGGGCTCATAGACCGTGCATCCTCCAAGGGCGGATGCGAGCAGTAGCGAAAATGTCAGGCGTTTCGCTGCGCCTTTCATATGCCGGTTCATAACTGTTAGATAGCCGGCATTACCATGGGTTCTGCAAACTCACACGTAATGCGGCAGCCAACTGGCTCATCAAATCGCAGAGCCACCCACGACCATTTATCGAATGGGGTTACACAGCGGTCACATGGAGCGATAAAGCGGGCGGAAAATAAAAAAGAGCTACAGCCGATGGCGTGTAACTCTTTGATTTAACTGGGTATTCTTGGGGTGGCCGATGGGGCTCGAACCCACGACAACAGGAATCACAATCCAAGCCTGAATTACGCTGCAAGCCAATAAACACGCCATTTTTTGATTTTAAGTTTACAACAAAATCAAAAAAAACATCACGTATCCATGCGGGTTGCAGCGTATCCGTTGTAAAGTTTTCACTCCGTTGCGGCCGCTTTTTTCTCTTTTCGGCGGTCGTAATGCCGGTGTGTTGTTGACGGATTGGCATGCGCCGCGAAGTCGTAAGCGTCAGCATTCCTGTTGCGCAACTTGGTTGTAATCGCTGCCGGCCGTACGTCGAGCAATGAAAAATACGCTTCATGCTTGACCAGTTGTTTTTCGTCTACAGTATCGAAGCTGCTGATCCATGCCAGCATCGCATCCTTCCAGACCGAGCCCCATCCCGAGCGGGTATAGGGGCCGCCGGTAAGATTGGCAAACAAGTACATGCGCTCCACCTTGTGCGTCTGCTTGGCTCGGGCGACCACGACGCGCAGCCTAGTTGACCATTCGCGCAACTTGACCACTTCGACTTCACCCTTCTTGCGCTTGGCGCTGAGTACCCGTACACCCTCGTTGGATAATCCAGTGATGCGGAACGGTCGGACCTCGGCCGCCCTGAATCCGGTCAAATAGGTGAACATCGCCGCACAGCCGAGATTGCGGAACATTCCCTGCTGCCGCAGTGACCACAGATAAAACCGCACGACCTGGCTGCGGGTGGTCGTCCTGACCTTCTTGTCGCTCTTGTTCTGCATCATGCCGGTGAACGGGTTTGATTCCATCACGCCCCAACGCACCGCGTAATTACAGATCGTGGACATCAGCGACAATTCCTTGTTCGCCTTGGCTGGCGCCCCCGCTTGGGCCCGATCATCCAGATATTGGTAGCCGTGTACTGTTTTCAGTGACATCGGCGACATATTGCCAAAAAACTTTATCAGCTTGACGTAGGTTCCGGCCCTGACGGCCAAGCCATCTTTCGACTGGTCGGCGTAATGCGTTGGCGCAATATCGCACTTGAACCGCCCGATCATTTCGCGTACAGAGCCGACAATGACATGCCCGGCCTGAATATCCAGTGCCTTGCGCTTGGCGCTGCGTTCGGCCTCCATGATGGCCTGACGGTCGCCTGTTGTTGCGCTGGCGAGTGTTTCACACCTGCCATCAGAATGAAAGTAGTAAAACGATACTTTGCGCACACCGGTGCGCTTGTACAGCCTGGCAATGCCAGTGCCTTCTCGATTACAGGAAGGCTTGGCGGTTCGGCGCGTCGTCATATTTGGCTTGAGTCTTTCCTTCGAGAATTCCCATCTTGCGGTCGTGGTAAGCGCGCGCTACCTTTGGCAGCCCGCTTCTGGCGATCTCGAAACGCCAATGATGCGCCGTTAGCCAGGCAATCATCACGGATTTACTATTCGGTTTGCACTCGATCAATTCTGCGAGCTCGTTTGCGCTCAGATAGTTCATCCCGGATCCTTCGCGCCTGGCGTGGACAGATCGGCTTGCGCGGCCAGGATGGCAATAGCAGCTTCGATCTGGCGCACGTCGGCATCTACTGCCGCGTGGCGGTGTGGCTTGTAGCCTTTCAGCGCATCATGGGTGTGCTGCGCCACCTCTTGGGCGCATTCCAGCCCGGTTTGCAGCGCCTCGAGTATCTGGGCATCGCCCATCGCCTTGGCGGGACGTTGCTGGTCGAGCGGCGCGTTCTTCACCGCTTTCATATATGCATCTTCCAGATGCTTATAGGCGATCTCGGAATGGTGCCGACCCTTTACTTGCATCAGGTTCCAGACTGCATCACGCAACCGGCGGTCGTAATCTATTTTGGTTTCGGTCGCAGTATTCATGCAGCCTCCTTGAGTGCGTTAATAACGTCCCGCGCGACCGGCGGGCAGACGGCATTGCCAAGCATGTGCACGGCAAGACGGTGCTGTTTTGGTAGTTGATAGCCGACCGGGAAGCCCATCGCCGCCCGGCATTCCTGCGCTGAGAACATGCGCATTCGGTCGCCGTCAATGATCGCGTGCCGGTCGCGTGTCGTGACGGTACCGACCGGGCGATTCAGGGACCGCCCGCCACGCTCGTTTCCGTAGTAGCTGGAAATGAATCGATGACCGTGGATCCGGCGCCCCTCTACAATGCGCGCCAGCGTGTTTTCCGCGCGTCCCGGCTTCTCGATTGGCTGCCACTTGCCCGCATCGAAATCGATAAACGAACTGGCCGGCACACGGTCCCGGAGCGGGAATTGCAGCATCAGCGGATGCTTGCTGCGCGTCGCCACGATGAAAAGCCGCTCCCGATGCTGTGGCACGCCATGATCGGCGGCGTCGATGATGTGCGGCGCCACACAGTAGCCAAGCGCTTCCATGGCCATGCGCCACGCCGGATAAAGCGACCATTGCACGAATTCCGGAACGTTCTCAATTACGGCGAACGCCGGTCGGTGATACTCTGCGGCAGATACCACGGCCCATGCGGTTGATCGGCTGGCGTCGTGCTGCGGGTTGCCGGATGTCTTACCGCGGGCCTTGCTGTGGCCTTGGCAGCATGGCGACGCCAGAAGCAGGTCATGCGCCGGCACATCATCCCATCGAGCCTGATGCAAGTCTTGGCACACGTGTTGCGCGCTCGGATGATTGGCCGCGTGCGTGTCTACTGCAGCTTGCCAATGGTTCGCCGCCCACACGACATTGCAGCCGGCCATCTGCGCGCCTGTTGAGAAGCCGCCGGCGCCGGCGAAGAGGTCGATTGCGTTCATGCAGCTTTCCTTTGGAGTGTTGATCCGGTGTGGCTGAAAATTGCCCGATAAGATTCAAGGGTTTCCGTTCTGTCGAATCCGCCGCATTCATGCTGTCGGAGGCGGTGCAGGTAGCGGCCGCGTACATATTTGCCGGCTGATATGTGCGCTGGCCAGACGACGTAACCCAAGAACGGCACGCCGGCCGACGTCGGCGCCAGGCGAATCTTCTTCGGGTGGATCGTCAGGCCGTCGACCGCGAGCTTCTGGACGATCTGGCTGCAGATGTCGTGGAGCTCGTCAGGCGTTTCACTCAGAATCACCATGTCATCCACGTAGCGGATGTATTTCTTGATGCGCAGGGTTTGCTTGATCCAGTGATCGAAGTCGTTCAGAAATATGTTGGCGAACAGCTGGCTGGACAGATTGCCGATCGGCATGCCCTTGGTTGCCGTCTGCCGATACATGCTGTCAGTCGGGAATAGATCGTCGTACTGGCCATCAGTCCGGAACGAGTCGACCAGGGCGATCAGCAACTGACGAAGGTCGTTGTCGCCGATGTAGCGCAACACCCGGGCTTTCAGGATGTCGTGATTGACAGAATAAAAATATTTGGAAATGTCGAGTTGCAGCACCCACTTGCTGGCCGGAGCGCGGCAAAACTCAGCCAGGCGTCGTACAGCGGCATGGGTACCGCGCCCAGGCAGATTGCCGTAGGTGTCATGGATGAAGCGTGGCTGCCAGATCGGGAGCATGTAGTCATACAGCATCCAGTGGACGACACGGTCCTTCATGGGTGCATCGACGACGTGGCGAAACTTCTTCTCGCGCACGGTGAATGACTTGTAGGGTCCGAAGCTGTAGGACCGGCTTTGCAAGCGCTCCTGAATGATTGTCAGGTAACGCAGTGGATCTTCGCCAAATTGCTGGACACGCAGGCGCTTTGATTTATTTCTCTTCGCATTCAGCCAGCAGTAGTACAGGTTCGACAGGCCGGTCAGTTGCTTAAAATCTGACGGGAGTTTGTCGTTACCGCGTTCCGCCGCGGCGCTCGTAAGCCCCGCAGCGGTTTTCGGTGTGGCTTGTCGCCGTGCTTTCGGGGTTATTTCCCCAGGAGACTCTCGACCAAGAATAGACTTTCCATGAGCGTGCTCGATGTCTAAGCATTTAATTTTTGGGTCAGCGGAAGCCGACGTTGTCGTTGTCGTTGTCGGGCCAGTCGTTGTTGAGATTGAACGCGCCGGCATAGTCGTCCGAGTTCCAGTAGCTGCCCCGGATGAGCGCATTGCCAGACTTTCCAGAAAGCCCCCTTCGTTGATCATGGCCGTACTCCAACGGAGCGGATTAAGCCGCCCAGGAGCCTGCCAAGCTCAACGGCTAAGCCAACTCGATGCTCAAATGCGAATTTGAGATTGCTTAGCCGTGGAGCCTGTGAAAGATAGTGCTTCAGCAGATCGACATCAGCAGAAATCAGCCGTAGGAGGGCGGGTTTGTTGTCTTCGGTACCATACGAAAAGATGCCAAGCATGATGCGACCCATGCATACGCGGACATTCTCGCCATAGCTAACGCGCAGATCGCGCGGCATCTTGATGATGTCCTGCAGCAGTTGCATATCCAGATCCTGCGCTTGCGACTTGAGTTTGAATCCGGATGTGTCAGGGTTGGCCAGCAACTGCTTGGCGCTCGCCTTGTTAACCTCACCGCGCTGCTTCAGATCTTCGATGACTTCTTCGATGACTTTATCCGACACGGCCGACAACACGGCTGCATTGGTGTCGCCCTGGTCGGAGACGTAGACCGTGCGGCCTTCCGCCAAGCTGCCCAGTGACACGACATAGGGAATGCCGAACTCCTCGACCATCGACCAGAGGCGGCGCTTGAAATTCCCGCCCGGGAAGCCGACCCTGATATGCGGATCGCCGGAAGTGCCGACCAGCTTGAGCTTGTACTGCTTCAGCGTGTGCAGTGCATAGGCGGTGCGGTCGTAACCGTGCAGGAATTTTCCGGCCTGAACCAGAATCATATGGCCGGGATATTTTTCCTCGAGTGTCTTGGCGATACTGGCCACTGGATCCGCTTGGCCAAGGCCGACCTCGATGCCGCGGAATGCCTTGATCGAGAACCTAGTGAGTTCGTCGTTCGTCGGGTGTTGTGTGCTTGCTTCTTGCATTGCGATGTTCTCAGTACGGTTGATGGTGGAGCCGATCACCGCTTACGCAGTGACCGGAAACCGGGGGCCAGAGACCCGAGCTACTTGGTGCAGCGGAAGCCGACGTGGCCGCCGTCGTTGCCGGGCCAGCCGTAGTCGAGATGGAACGCGCCGGCAGCGTCGTCCGAGCCCCAGTAGCTGCCCCGGATGAGCGCAGTGCCAGACCAATCACGGCCAGCATCAGGGCGCCAGCCGGTACCCTTCTCCATGGAGGGGTAGGGCGCAGTGGCGATCGATGCAGAGTCAGCGGCGAATGGCTTGGCAACCAAACCGCCGTCGTCGCCTTGGACGTCGTCGAATACCCAGGAGAATGCATTGCCGGAGATGTCGTAAATGCGTTCGCCGTTCGAGAGCTCGAACCAGCGGCGCTCGTCAGCATCCTCTGGTTCGAAATTGCCCGGCTGAGCTTCGTCGACCGTATCGTTGCGCAGGCCCTGGAACAGAGCGCCTTCGCCGACCTTGCCGCCGGTCCAGTTGATGTCCTGGTTGGCAACGTCATGCGCGATTGCGAGGTATTGCAGTTCGGTGATCAGCTTGAAACCGGCGGCTTCGCAGGCAGACTTTGCATCGTGATAGTTGATTTCTACCCATGGCGCGCCAGTGGCAGATACCGCCGCCTGGTTGTTTTCGTCCTCAGTGCACAGGTATTGGCCGACTTGGAATGATGGAACAGTCACGCTATTAGGCAGAGTGACATCCGGGACCGTAACAAAAAGGGATTGCTCGACCGCTGCGACTGCTACGGTTTCTGCTGTGGTAGCTGTATTCATGATTCTCCTTACGGGTTTTACTGCTGGGGTTTTTGTGGTGTTCAAGCTGCTTTTTTCTCTTGGGCTGTGACATTGACCAGATCGGCCTGACCGGCATCTTGCTCGCCACCCAGCGCCGCCACCAGATCGACCAGCATCTTGCTAAGTTCGCCGGTCATCAGCATCATGTCGGCGTCGAAGCGCTCGTCGTCGTTGCGGGTGCTCTTGTCTGCGTCTTCTTTCAGCACGTCGAGCGGCGTGATGCGCTTTAACGTCAGCGCGTCGGTCAGCACGAACGAGATGCGGTCGTTCCAGGTCAGCGCCAGCCGCGTGCATTGCTTGCCGCCGGCGATGTGGCGCCGCACGTCGTCCGCTTCCAGCGTGTGGCGCACATAGCGCACGGTCGCCTTGCCTTCGCCACTGGCCTTCAGTTCGGTGTCCTGGTCGACCGTGAAGCCGTGCGGCGCTTCATCGGATACCAGCCAGTCGGTCATCGCGGCAACCGGCGAGAACGCGACACGGAACGATGTGATTGGGAATGTGTCAATTGCCTTGATCAGCGGCTTCAGCAACTCGTCGGCCTTGGACGCGCTGGCGGCGTCGATCACCAGCCAGCCGTTGACGGTGTCGATCCACGCGTAAGTGTTGCGCCGGATGCTGAAGGCGCGCGGCAGCAGCTCGTCGGTGACCTGTTCCTTGAGGTCCTTCATCTGCTTGCGGCCGGGCGCAAAGCCTTGCTGCTCCTCGATCTCGACCGCGCGCGCCTTGGTCACCTGGTTTACCACCGAGCTCGGCAACAGCTTCTTTTCTGTGCATAGCATCAGCAGGAACTGGCGATTGACCGCATGCACCAGGCCGCCCTTGTCGCGCGGTGCGGCCCAGCCCTGATTCTCCAAGTTCATGCTGGTGCCAGCGCCAAAAGCGTGCGGCGTCAAAAATGCTTCGATTTGCTCAGCAGTAATGGCCCATGGTGCTGGGAGACGGTAAATCTGCAGGCTCTTGAACCACATATTGTTATCCTTTGGATTGGTTGGATCGACGTACGGACTGATGCGCGCGCTACGACACTTTCACGTAAGGATGGCGATCGGGATGCGGCTTGATCACTTTGCCGAAGTGGGAGCCGATGGAGTCGGCGTTCTTGAAAGCCGCGAAGGCTTCCGCATCGAAATTTGCGTAGTGGTAGACGCTGCCGGGGCCGGACTTCGACGGGAACCGGATAGCCAGCGTGTTGGTTTCGCTGTCGTGGCCGATGGCCGCGATCTGGGAGGATTCGACGGGATCCATTGCGATGACGAGGCGGGATTTGATTTCGGTAGGCATGCTGTTTCCTTTGGTGGTGAGACGATTAAGCTGCGAGGTCGAGATTGGCGCCCGCTATGCTGCGCGTGCTGACATCGTTTCTTCGGCATAGGCTTCCACGCCGGGAATATTCATGTTGTTCTTGAGCGCCTTGGCCATGCCATTGAGCGGCGTCATTTTCACGTCGACCCAGTCCAGGCATTCGGGATGGGTGGCGATGAAGGCCAGCAACGCGGCTTTGTCGGTGATCCGCGCTTTCCACGTTTTCGAAGTCGAGATACCCGATACCTTTGACATCGTTTGTACGGCTGGTGCGGTCATGACGACGGCGGACAGTTCCAGCGCGGCGATGTTTTCATAGGACTGGGCCGCGCTGGCTTCGGCATCGACCTGCGCTTGCTCGGCAGCTTGTTTTGCTGCTACAGCATCGGCTTCTGATTTGTTGGCAGCATCGATCGCGGCTTGCGCTTTCTCGGCTGCTGCTTTGTCGCCGGCTTCTGCTGCGGCCTTGGCATCCGCTTCTGCTTGGGCTTTGGCGGCTTCGGCATCGCGGCGCTCTTGCTCGGCTTTGGCCTGTTGTGCGGCGACTTCACGCGCCTGGCGGTCGATCTCTTCCTGTGCGGCGCGGGCTTCTGCCTCGATCCGCTGGCGTTCCTTGCGGGCCGTTTCATCGGCAATGCGTTGCAGTGCTGCGGCCTTGCGTTGCTCGTCCTGCTGGAAGGTCAGCATCTTCGATTTCAGGACGGCTTCGGCATCGGCCAGCCATTGCGCCGGCTCGCGATATTCGTCGTTGATGCGCTTGACTTCCTTGTTGAGTGGTCCGACTTGCTCTGTGCGCTGATCTTCGATGCGCTTTTGCAGTGTCTTGACGCCTTTTAGGTCGTCAGCTGCGGCGCCGTGCATTTCGATGCTGTCAACGACAAAGGCATTGGCGACCGCGAGAAACGAATTCGACTTCTTGAATACCGTCAAGTCTTTCGGCGGCACTTCGATGGTGATGATGTTATTTTCCATGACGGGCTTTCCAGTTGTGTACGGTTAAAAGTGAAAGAAACACGGCAAAGTCGTTTGCTTCCGTAAAAGGCTCCAGGCGGTAGGTGCCATCGGCACGGAGACCAAGCGCGTAGCGGTGCGTGACAGCCAATCCTGCGTCCACGTGCGCCGCTTGATACGCGGCCAATTGAATGCCGATCACCGGGCCCAGCGTCAGCATCTTCTTGATGTCGACCACCGCCAATTTGCCCTTGATGGTTCCGGTCCTGTCGGACGTGCCGCAATAGCGGTATCTCTTGTGATACATACGCGCTTCGATCGTGACTGGCTCGAATCCGGTATCGGCGCGGAACTTCTTCCAGGCGTCGAGGTACGGCACCATTTCAGAATCGAGCGCATCCTCGTCCAGATCGTCCTGGTCGTGGAGTTCGGTCATCTTGTGGACCGCTTGGCCCAGCAAGCGGCCGCGCTCCAGGACTTCAGGGTTCACCATCGAGTAGTCGACGAGCGGCTTCAGGATGGTGGTCACGCCTGGCACGATCACGCCATTGAAGCGATATTCGTGCAGGGATTCGTTGAAGGTCAGCATGATCAGGCAGCCGGGTTCCGGATCCATTCCAGCACATCCTGGAAGCGGTCTTGGGTCAGGTCGCCCAGCTTCATGCCGAACTTCGCGAACAGATCAGCGGAGCCAAGGGCATCGGCTTCCATCTTTGAATTGATCAGGTTGATTTGCGAACCAGACAGCAATTCACCAGGGTTTGCCGACACTGACCGGCTGACGACATCGCTGACATCGGCCGGCGTTTCTTTGGCGGCTGATCGTGACTGCGGCATCTTGACTTCCGGCTTGTCCTGCGCTGGTTGCTGATCTTCGTCCTGCACAACGACGACCTCGCCATCGAACGTGAACGGCTTGCCGCTCTCGACCGCGTTAGCCACATCCATCGCCTTGACCACTTCGATCGACTTGGGCATGTATTTCAAGACCTGCAGCAGCGCCACCTTGCGGGCATACATCTCCATGTTGGCGCCATCGTCTTTATGAGCGTAGTGGCTGGCGCCGACCTTGTTGTACTTGTTCAGGTGCCGCACCACTCGATCCATGGTCCAGACTTCGATGACTGGGTATTGGCTGCCATTGACGCGGCCGATGGCGTAGACGTGGCTGATCTGCTTCCAGTTGTCGGCATCGCCTTCTGGCTGATGTTTGACGAACGGGTTATCTCCCAGCGCCCAGTCGAACTTGTCACCCTGATACACAGCGCCGGTCCAGACCGTGGCACGGCCGGCGCGGGACACCAGATCAACCAGACCTTGCCAGCCCGGAACGAACGTCGCCTTATAGCTGTTGTCCCTTTGTTTGTACGGCACCAGATAGCCTTGACCACCGACGCCGATTTCAAGGCCCAGCTGGGCCGCAATCACGACCGAGGCGAAAATGCTGTGCATGTCGCACTTTTGCAGCGTCGCATTCTGACTGAACGATGTCATCGCCAGCCGCACCATGCGGTCCGCGCTGATGTGCTTCGGCAAGGCAAGAGCGATCTGGCCCTTGTACTTGTCCATGAAGTCGCTGAGCGACTTGGCTGGGCTGACTGCTAGTTGATTGCTCATGTGGTTCTCCTTGTTATGTGTTCGGTTGATTACAGGCTGCGCAGTTCGAGCTTCATCCGCATGCGCACTCGGCGCAAAATCGCAAGCCAGCGTCCGGCGCGGCAGGTCTGGATGCGTGTCATTTCAGCCTCGCCACCGGTTGGTCGAGCACCCATTTGCTGCCATCGCCAGCGCAGCGCAGGTAGGTAACGCTGCGCAACCATTGGCGCCGCGCATGACGAACTGCGGAATGGTCGAGGTAGTCTGTGCGCGGAAACAATCGGACGGCTCGCTTCAACAGTTGAGTGGTCATATGGACGCTCCTTATGGAATCGGTGCTTCGGTTGAATCGCCTTGTGATCACCGCTTCGCAGTGACCACAAACCAGAGATCAGAGGCCCGAGCTACTTGGTGCAGCGGAAGCCGACGCGGTCGTAGTCGATGTCGGGCCAGTCGTGGTTGAGACTGAACGCGCCGGCACAGTCGTCCGAGCGCCAGCAGCCGCCCCGGATGAGCGCACCGCCAGACCAATCACGCGCGCTATCTGGGCGATACCCCATGCCTTTTTTCTCGGACGGATAGGGTGCAGTCGATTGCGAAGGCGATTCGAGAGTGATGGTCTTGGCGATCAATCCTTGTTCATCGCCTTGCACGTCATCGAAAACCCATTGAAAAACGTTGCCGTTGAAGTCGCAGATGCGGGACCCGTTGGACAGGACCAGCCAGCGGCGTTCTTCTGAATCTTTTGGCTGGAAGTCACCCGGCTGTGCGCTGCTGACGTTGCCATTGCGGATGCCTTGGAACATGGTTCCGTGACCAACGCGGCCTTCGGTCCAGTTCTCGGCCTGCTGCGACGCGTTGTAAGCGATCGCCAGCCATTGTGTTTCGGTGATCATCGAATAGCCAGCGTTGGCGCATGCTTGCTTGGCCGCTTTGAAATTGATTTTGGTCCACGGCTTGCCGGTCGCGCTGATCTCTACTTTTCCGTCGCCGCCGTCACTGCTGACATACTGCGCAACCTGGAAAGCAGGGACGACGATGCCGCCGGGCAGCTTGGTTTCAGGTACGGGAACAAAGCCCGGGGCGATCGAGCCATTGCGCAAGAGGGACAGCAGATCAGGAGAGCCAGTGACCACCGCATCGCCGTTCAAGATCAGGCTCTTGCCGTGCACATCGGCATATTTATCCAGGCCCTCCCACTTGTCGACGTGGAACAGGCCGCGCACTGCATTGGCCCCGGCGCGGACGGTGAAGCTATGCTCTTGCGTGAGTTCGATGTTCATTGACTGCTCCCTGGTTGAATTAGTTGACCGCTTACGCCGGTCAGTCGTCGCACCACTGTTTCACCTGTATTTCTTCCCCACTAAATACGATGCTCGGCGCTCGTAACCGGTATATCTACCGTGTGCAGTACCCCGAATTATTCGGTCACCAGTTAAGGGAGGCGCGAACCACCCATCAATTCAGTGCCGGTCTATTTCCCGGCTGCCAGCGCGTATTAAGTCTTTCGCGCCCCACCCAATCTTTTAGGAGTTGATGCCTGTCCGCGATTACGAAATCGGACGCTACGATGCGGCTTTAAGCATGTCCGCCATGCGCCTGTGAGCGTTCAGGCTCGCTCCCCTGCTAAGACTGCAATTCGCGATTCCACTCAGCCCGATCGATCCGCGCTTCCTGCCTCGATTGATCTTTCAGTTCCGCAGCGCTCGGCAGGTGGTCGTTGCACCAGTCGGAAAAATGCTGCAGTATCTTGGCGTCGATCAGCTCGAACAGATCGATCGTTGACCCGGCGAGCGAAACGACATAAACCTCGTAGCCGTCCTCGTCATGCTCGCCGTACAAATCGAGGGTCAAACCGTTGTAGTCGTGGCCGCTCTTCAGCAATTCGTAGCTGGCATCGATCTGTGGCTGATTCGCGTCGATCGCCATCTGCGCGTAGTGGATTTCGGTGGCTGGCTTGTTCATTTCACGCCTCGCATCGCCAGATAAGATTGGAAGCTCATTTGCGCCAGGTACGCGCTGGCCAGGTATTCACGGAACAGTTCTTTCGTTGCTGGTCTGGTCATCTGGCGGCCTGTGCGGTTTGTGATTCGGTGTAATGATTATAGGAATGCCGATATTGCTTGTCAATAGGGATTCCGATATTTATTTACGAAGAGGCTAAATAAATTTCATCGTCAGATCAAGGGACGTAAAAAAACCGCCGAAGCGGTCAGGTCATGGCGGGGGGGGCGTAAAAAAGCCCGCGCGGGGCGGGCTGATGACGGCGCTACTTCGTTGATTTACTCTTCAGGATGGCATGAATTATTGAGGCGATGGGGACGCTTACAAGCGCAACGCTGACCGCTGGATGGGCGTGTATATACACCGAATAGATACATCCTCCAATTGCCGCTAGAGAAATTGCCGCGCCGATCCAATGCCCACGCAATGTGTCCCGGATTGTTGCTTTAAGGGCGCTGGACTCATACTCAATGCGATGGGCCTGCTCTTGCTCTACCATGCGCATAATGCGCTCGGCCCCATTCGGTATGATCTGATTGAACTGGTCGAGAGCTGCTGGCGGCGGTAGTGGCCCGCTCCATTGTTGCGAAGATTGGATCGTCTGCTGTTGCTGCGGCACCGGCTTTGGTTGATTATTTCGTGTAGCTGGCGGCTTGTTCTTTGGCATGTTCGCTGTCGATCACGGTAGAAAAATCGTTACCGACACGCGAAACGTCACCACGCAAACGCTCCATATCCGATCCGACCAGGCGCGGATAAGACGGTTGAGCGTAAATTGTAGCAGGTGACGACATCCCAGCCAAAATTCCGGCCAGCAATGCAGATTTGTTTTTCATGACTATCTTCCAGAGGTTTGCGGACACTTCACTTTTCCTCGTAGTGGGACAATAGTATAGCAAAAAGATTCTGCCGCATCGGTTTATTCATGTTGACTTACTGTTGTGCAAGATCAATTACTGGCCCTGCTGCACCCATACCGCTTATGCCCATCACCTACGGCGGTCGACGCGTTCAATCTAGCTTGAGTTATTGCGGGAGTGGGATGCGGCCGTCTACTGCATGAAGACTCGTTTGGTCGGCGACGTCCTCGTCAGTTGGCTTCATATTTCCAAGCCCTCTGCGCTGGATTAAGTAGGCTGCATATTGAGCAAGAGCAATCGAATCTACCTGGACAATTCCTGGTTTTTGCTTATTTGCCACAAAAGTAATGTAGGCCTGATGGCTAAGCGCGTCGGCAGGCAGCAGCATTTCACAGGTATGCCAGTCTGCGTTCACCCGGCACGTATAAGGCGAATATGTTTTGTTGCTTTCGTTGTCGAAGATAGATGCGGCTATTTTTGCCTTGGAATCTTGCAACCACATTATGGATACATACTCAAAACCCGCAGGCTTAGGAGCGCGCTGCAGTTTCTTTTGTGGCTTTTCGCCGAAAAGCACATACGTTGAGATACTGGCGATTTGAGTATTCCCCGCACTGGCCGTGGGCATGTCCCGTTCAATGAAGGTTCCTGCTTTGCTTCTACCTGAAATACTGAATTCTTTGAGCCCCTGATCCGCCATGATCCCTTTAACCCGGTTGTGCTCGAACTCTTCCGCCGTCCCGACCCAAACGGTCGATCCCTGCTGGATCGCCGCATAGTCACCCCAAGGCGTAGAAATCTGCGTTTCTCCGTCGGGACCCTGCGAAAAGTGAATGGTCGTCCCGCTGATGGCCGGGAATGCAATCAATGAAAACAGCATTGAGATTAGTATTTTGTTCATTTTTGCCCCATGTCGGCATCCAGGCGTGCCGTTGCGCCCACCCCATATTTACGGGATGCATCAATATACAAAATCAAATATACTGGATGTATGTACAGTGCTTTTGTTCCCCAAACGCTACAAGCTGGAACCACAGAAGCGCACTTTAGTTGCCAATGTGGACGTGGAACATGAATAAAAATCAAGAAATCGAATTGCTTGAAGCCTTCAGAAATTCAAGCGCAGAGCATCAAATCGGTCTGCTTAACCTTGCCAGGCAATGCGCCAAGAATCGACGCAGAACGCGTCATTTGCCGCCCGGTAATTTTGGCGCAGAAGCACAGGCCATCTCAATAAATGTTTTGCCTTCGTCGGTTGCTTCGCGATAAGCGGTTATCAAAAGCAATTCCTTCGGCGTGATGCTTTTGATTGGATATTTTGGACCCTTCTCGGTTTGAAGCCATAGCGCGCTGACGCCAAGCGCTGCCGCAATAGCTGGGAGATAGGCCGAGCCAGCGGAGTCGCCTTTTTCAAGCTCCGAAATTGTCGGCTGTTTAATCCCAACTTTCTCCGCAAGTTCCGTTTGCGTCATCGGGATTTCAAGCCGCGTTTTCCTGATTCGTTGTCCAATAGTCATTCCGATATTTTCATTCAAAAGCAAATAGGTATGCCTATTGACTTTGAATATCGGAACGCCTATATTGCTGTCTATGGACATCAAGCACGTACTTTCACAGCTACAAGAAGCCGGTCTGACGCAAGCGCAAATTGCTCTTGCGATCGGATGCACGCAGCCAACCATAAGCGATCTGTCGACTGGGAAAATAGGTCAGTCGAGGCCGTCTTACAAAATTGTTGACGGGCTGCAAAAGCTCGCCAAAAAGCACGGAATTTCCACCGCACCCCAAAAGCAAAACCGCGATCACGACACGTCCATCGCTGAAGCGGAAGCAAAGCGCAACGGCGGCATCCGCATGCACGGCGACCATCACGACAGAGACAACATCAGCAAGTGATTTTTGAGCAATTTGCATAACTGCAATATTGCTTTTTTTTAACCAGCGGGGACAGTCAAATGAAGTCAAATAATTTGCGCGCAGTTGACAACCATGAGCTTCCACTGGCTCGCCGGGCCGATGATGCCGAGCTGCCTATGGCGCTGGTCGTCAAGCAGTCGACGCTCTGTGGTGCGGTGGCCTTGTGCGTGCAGGTGTCCGGTTTGGATGATAAAGAAGTGTATCTCTCACTCGGGATCGATGCCGGCCACTGGACCCGGATCATGAAGGGCGACGCGCATTTTCCGCTGAACAAGCTCAATGACTTGATGAACTTGTGCGGCAACGAAGCGCCGTTGGCATGGCTGGCGAATTCACGCGGTTACGAGCTCAAGTTATTGAAATCCGAAGCCGAGCGGCGCGTCGAGGTCGAACACAACGCACGGATGAAGGCGGAAGACGAGAACCGCTTGCTGCGCTCGCTGTTGATGAGTAAATCAGCATGAACATCCAACTAATCACAGCCATCCAGCAACATGCCCGCGCAGCCTACCTGGGCGAGAAGGACGAAAGCGCCTGTCGCTATCCGTTCGGGTCCGATGAGCGTGCGGCCTGGATTGACGAGTTCGTCAAGTGCGCCGAGCGCGAGGAATTTTCAGAATGAGCGCCGTCAATGGGGTTGGCTATGGCGTCGAGATCCTGAACCATCCACGTGGATGGTGCGCATGCTCACACACGTTCGACACGATGGATGAAGCGAAAGCCGAGATGGTGCTGCATGCGGGGCATCGGCCTGACAAGGAATTCCGCGCATACGAAGTTCTGACGATGAAGACGCCTGAGCCGACGCCGGCGGAAAAGTTATGGGCAATGTTTGGAGTGGCAGCATGACAGCATTGGTAGCCAATAGCGCCGAATCGCTGCAAAGCGCCATTGGCGAACTGCGTGATCTGTGGAATCAGCATAAGTTTCTGCGCATCAGCATCAAGGCCGGCAAGGATCGCAGCATTCCCCAGAACGCGATTACGCATGTTTGGTATGAGCAGATTGCGCGCGAGCTGCGGGAAGACAATGCGCTCGGCTGGAAGTGTTATTGCAAGCTGCATCACGGTGTGCCGATCTTGCGCACTGAAGATGACGAGTTTCGCGGTACCTATGACGCCGTAATTAAGCCACTGAGCTACGAGCAAAAGCTGATCGCCATGCGCTGCTGGCCGGTTACTTCCTTGATGACCAAGGAGCAGTTAAGCAAATACGCAGAAGCGATCCAGGCTGATTTTGTGCCGCGCGGTGTGCGCCTGGAGTTCCCGGCATGAGAATCCACGCCACCGAAACGTCGATCGCCTGCTTTCGTGGCCGCGTCCAGACGATTGCCAGCGAACAGCACGCAAAAATCCTGCGCATCATGTCGCCGAACAAGGATTACTCGATGCAGGAGCTATCCGGATATACCGGGTTGCAGACGTCGACCCTCAGCGCACGACTGTACGAAATGCGCAAATTAGGCACGGTCGAGCACGCCCCCAAGCGCCCATGCTCGATTTCCGGTGTGACGATCTGGCCGCACAAGCTGGCAGCTGAACAGTTGGAGTTGCTATGAGAGAATTAATGGAAATCGTTGACGACACCCGCGAATTCTTTGCGCCGGTGTCGTCTGATGTGATCGACGGCCTACTCGCTCAGTACCAACAGCAGCGCAGCCATATCGACCATATAGCCGGGATCGCAGCCGGAGACATGGGCAATGCGATCAATTGGTTTATCGATGGGAACAGGGACCGCGCCAGCCACATGCCGGCGGTCGAGCGTCTGTTTGCCCCGGCTGGAGCAATTGCCTCGCTGAACTCGCGCTACTGGTCAGATACGCTTGCACTGACCGATGTCTACAGTGCCATGCCGCAGGCGCGCCGGGACGAGTGGAACAAGTCAATCAGTGACAAGACGACGCCGGAATACACGGAAGACACCGTGCGGTCGTCGCTGAATGGCTGGCTGGCAGACCGCTCAAAGTTCTTCGGCGAGCGCGTAGACGGCATCTTCCGCAACTTGTCCGGTGATCACGTCACCAACTGCCCACAAGGATTTTCAAAGCGCATGATTCTCGCTTACGTGACCGAGAACGGCTATCACTCGACCTCGCGCGCCGGCCTGATCAACGATCTGCGCGCTGTGATTGCCAAATTCATGGGGCGCGATGAGCCGGCATGGAATGCGACCAACGTCATTGTCAGCATGGCACGCAAGCAGCCGGGCCAATGGCTGACGCTGGACGGCGGGGCGCTGCGGATCCGCTGCTACAAGATCGGGACCGCGCATCTCGAGATACACCCAGACATGGCGTACCGCCTGAATCAGGTCCTGGCCGGCATGTACCCGCGCGCCATTCCCGCTGAGTTTCGCACCAAGCCGAAAAAGAAGGCCAAGGAATTCCAGATGATGGGCAGGCCGCTGCCGTTCGCGGTGCTCGACATCATCCGCGAGTTGCGTCGGGAGCGCGGCACGAATAGTTTCATGTTTGGCTATGCAACCAAGGAAAGCCTGGTAGCCAAGGAAGAGGCGCTTCGCGTGCTGATCGGTATCGGCGGTGTGTTGGGTAAGTGTGGCGACATTGACTTCGAGTATGACCCGCAAGAGGCTATGAACGAAATCATTGCGTCGGGCTGCATTCCTGATCGGGTGGCGCATCAATATTTCCCGACGCCGGAAGTTGTGGCACGCGCCGCAGTCGAGATGGCCGACATCGGGCCGGATGACACTGTTCTTGAGCCCAGCGCTGGGCAGGGCGGCATTGCCGACTATCTGCCAAAAGACCGCACGACTTGCGTGGAGATCAGTCCGTTGCACTGTTCCGTGCTGCGCGCCAAGGGCTTCAAGACGGTTGAGGTGGACTTCGTGATGTACGCCGACCAGCACTTTCCAAATCAGCCGAAGTTCGATTGCGTAGTGATGAACCCGCCATTCAGCGAGGGCCGGGCCAAACTGCACACCGAATACGCCAGCTCGATGGTAAAGCCTGGCGGTCGTCTGGTCGCCATCCTGCCGGCGTCGTTCAGCGGCAAAAACATCTTGCCAGGATGGGATGTTGAGTGGTCCAGGGTTTTCGATAATGAATTTGCGGGCACGAGCGTATCGGTGGTGATTATGTTGGCGGTAAGGGCATGAAGCGCTCGCCCATGAAAGCCAGTGCCAAGCCACTCAGGCGCACCACGTTCGCCCGCGTCGGCATCCTCGCGCAGTCCTCATTTCAACGCACGGCGCCGGATTCGCGACCTAAGCGGTTGAAGGCCAAGCAGCGCCCGGTAAGCGCCGACGACCAGATTTACTGGGGTCGCCTTGCAAGCGAGGTTGGTTGCGTGGCGTGCCGTGTTGCCGGTCGCCAGACGAGCAATTACGTGTCGATCCACCACATTGACGGCCGAACCAAGCCGGGCTGTCACAGCCTCGTTCTGCCCCTCTGCGCTGGCTGTCATCAGCAGGGCACCGGTAACGATAAAACTTTGGTCGCCATTCACCCGAACAAGAGCCGATTTGAAAAGCTGTATGGGTCGCAGCTGGAATTAAAAGCCAAGTGCGACGCGATTTTAGGAGTGGGAACCAGATGAATTACTACTCTTTCCATATCGGCGATTTCCGCTCTGGCACGGTCAACATGACGCGCCAGGCGCGCTGGATATACCGCGACATGCTGGACGTTTGCTATGACACGGAACAGCCTTTGCCGCTTGATCTGGACGTGCTGTGCGACCAGATCGGCGTTGATACAGACGATGAGCGCCGCATGGTCGAGCGCTTGCTGCGCTTCAAATTCATCAAGGCGGATGCTGGCTACACGCATGAGGTCTGCGAACGGGTGATTGCCGATTACCACAAGAAGGCAGTAATCGCCCAAAGCAATGGGAAGCTAGGCGGCAGGCCAAAGAAAGCGACAGCTAACCAAAAAGAACCCAGCGGGTTCCAATCCGGTTCCGATCCGGTTGCTACGGGTAACCCAGCACAAACCGGATCAGAAGCTAACCAAGAACCAGTAACCAATAACCAAGAACCAATAAACACCCAGCAAGAGCCGACCGGTTCCAATGAAGAAAAGCCGCGCGGGGTGACGGCGGTCGATCTGAGCATCGCAATGCGAAAGAACGGCGTCCAGTCGCAACCCGCAGACCCGAGACTGATCGCGATGGCCGGGCAGGGCGTCACACCCGAGACCGTTGAGGCGGCATGTGCCGAGGCCAAGCGCTCCAAGCCTGGCGAATCGGTCGGTGTCGGCTACGTCGCGAAAATCCTTGAGCGCTGGGCCAAGGACGCCGATGCCCTGAAGGCGCAAGGCGCAGCCGCCCCGACGAAGTCTGCCGGCGCCTGGTGGCTGAGCGACGCCAGCATCATGGCCAAGGGCGCCGAGTTTGGCATGACGCCTAATCCAGGCGAGCAGATGCAGCAGTTCAAAGGCCGCATCGAGGCCGCGATCAACAACGGCGGAAAGCCACCGGTCCCGCGGGCAGCACCGACGATCTCGATCGTGCCGAACGAGCCGAAAGGCCGTAAGCCGGAAGGAATGGCTCCTTTGAAAAACCTGGTCAAGCAACGCGAGCAAGCATGAAGTGCATCGAATGCCAGCATACCGACCTGGAGGCCTACCCAAGTCACAGCGCTGTCGGTGTAGCGCCCTGCAGCCAGCAGATCAAGCTGCCGACCAGTTGCATAGTACTGGAAAGTTTGATGTATGAGCGGACCTGTGACAAGTTCCGAGCTGCATCCGCTGCGGTGATGCAGGAGCGGCGCGAATGGTGGAAAACGCGATGAAATCGGCCATCGAAGAAACGTTTGCGCTGCACTGCAAGGCTTATGGCCTGACGCCGGAACGCGAGTTCAAATTCCACCCGTCGCGTAAATGGCGCTTCGACTTTGCGTGGCCGGATCGTAAATGCGCGGTTGAGCTAGAAGGCGGAATCTGGACCGGTGGCAGGCATACGCGTGGCTCTGGCGTGATTGGCGACATGGAGAAGTACAACCAGGCCGGTGCGCTGGGATGGTTCGTGTTTCGGTTTGATGGCGGGGCGGTCAAGCGGGGCGAGGCCATCAAATTCATTAACGAAGTATTGGAGGCGAAATGACTAAGCCATCACCAGTGCGCGACGCCGGCATTAAGCGTATCGAGGAAGTGTTCCAGCCAGGGTTCTATTACACGGTACTGGAAGCGTCAGTTGCCACCGGTATCAAGAAAGACTATGTGCGCGACTACCTGGAACGCATGGAGAGCGACGGCACGGCAGGGTATCGGACTCGGAAGGTAGGGGCATTCAAGATGATCGAATATTGCCTGATCGGCGAGGATATGGAAGTGGAAATCAAGCGGAAGCCGACGGTGGTGTGGGTGCATCGTGATTGGTCGGTCGCGGCGATCCATGGACCGGCCAAGATCGGCGCGGCTGCGGAATGACACGCCAAGGCGACTACCGCGACCCGTTGCTGATTCTGCTGGATAGAGAGCGATCATCGTGCAAGGGCTGTGCATTCGCCAAGGTCGCTTGGGATAAGCAGTTTTGCAGCAAGGGGCGCAGTTTCGGCAAGCGGTGTAAGAATTATGTTGAAG
>NZ_JBHRTP010000012.1:0-37093 GCF_042646465.1 Pseudundibacterium arcticum | reverse complement strand
TGCCATGCAACATTCTTTCATAAAAAATGTTGCACTTGGAATTCGAGCGCGCCGCGGGATGAACTTATACTGCAGGTAGTATATTCCATGCGTGGTCGTGCGGTGACGGACGATCACGGATCGCCCTGGCATATGGCGCAGCCGGCATTCCGGGTGGTCTGCACTGCGCCTGCCATTGGCCTGCCATTCGCATGCATATTAATCTGCGCCGGTCAGCGCAGACGCGCCCGGCAAATGGGCCGCATCGCGCGGTGCGACCGCTCATCTTCATTTCTGCGTGACCAGATCCCGGCCGCGCTTATCCCGGCGGGACGCGACATCGGCTACAATTTGCCGCTGCCGCGTTTTTAGGCAGCCTCTGTTGCGTTCCATCTGCGGCTCTGCGCCGGCTTCCATCCTCGCGTATCGCCACTTTTCCAGGAGTATGCTTTAAAATGCCTGAATGCCCTTGATCTCATTGGCTTTACAAAAATACCCGCTGCAGTATATTTTCCCTCTCCCAATAATCGTTTTCTTCGGTGCAAAGTTGCCGGTGTCCAATATCCATACTATGTCCAGATTTCGTCTGTTGTTCACTTCCATCGCCAGCGCCATCCTGCTCGCAGCCTGCGCTAGCGGTGCGCCGCCGGTAATTTCGCCGATCGCGCAGCCAACGCCGCCCAAACCACTGCATAACGTCCGAATCGGTTTGGCGCTAGGTGGCGGCGCGGCGCGCGGTTTTGCGCATATCGGCGTGATCAAGGCACTGGAGGCGCAGGGCATCGTGCCCGATATCGTGGTCGGTACCAGCGCAGGCAGCCTGGTCGGCGCCTTGTATGCGGCCGGCAACAACGGTTTCGCGTTGCAGAAAATGGCGCTAGATATGGATGAGGGCGCAATTTCGGACTGGGCCGTGCCGCTGTTCGCCAAATCGACTGGGGTATTGAAGGGTGAGGCGCTGCAAGCTTATGTGAACAAGTCGGTACACAATGTGCCGCTGGAAAAATTGAAGACGCCATTCGGCGCGGTCGCGACAGACCTGAAGACCGGCCTGCCGATTCTGTTTCAACGCGGCAATACCGGTCTGGCGGTGCGCGCATCATCGGCGGTGCCGAGCGTGTTCCAGCCGGTCCGGATCGGCGAGCATTCATATGTCGATGGCGGCCTGGTGTCGCCGGTGCCGGTGCGCTTCGCCCATGAGATGGGGGCTGATTTTGTCATCGCAGTCAATATCTCGTCGCAGCCAGACCAGCAACAGGCGGTCAGCGCGGTCGAGGTGCTGATGCAGTCGTTTGCGATCATGGGCCAAAGCATCAATCAGCATGAGCTGAAAGAGGCTGATATCGTGATTCAGCCGGGGCTGGGCAGCATGAAGGGCAACGACTTCAATGGCCGCAACCTGGCGATTCTGGCTGGCGAACAGGCTGCCTACGCGGCGATGGCGGACATCAAGCAAAAGCTGAAGGCCAAGCGCGAACAGTGAGTGGCTGACCAATCAGTTTTGCCACACAAAAGCTGCACCGACACCGATGCAGCTTTTTTTATTGGTTGCGGCAGATTATTGCGGAGCCGCCGGATTGCTGACCCGACGCGCGCCATTGAAGCGTTTTTTCCAATAACCGAGGTCCATGCTTTCGATCCTGACCTGGCCGCCGCTGGACGGCGCATGGATGAATTTATTGTCGCCAAGATAGATGCCGACATGTGAAAAGCCGCGTTTTAGCGTGTTGTAGAACACCAGATCGCCCGGTTGCAGGTCTGTGCTGTCGATTTTTTCGCCGACGTGACTGATTTCGAGCGCAGTGCGCGGCAGGTTGGTGCCCCAGGATTCCTTGAAGACGTAACGCACCAGACCACTGCAGTCGAGGCCATTTTCCGGCGTATTGCCGCCGTACTTGTAATTGATTCCGAGCATGCCGATGGCGCGCAGTGCCAGTTCGGATGCGCGGTTGCTCAGCACTTGCAGCTTGGTCAGCGGCGTGGCGGCGGCAGGCGGCGTAACGATCGCGGCCGCAGCGCTGACCGCCGGCGCGGCCACGATCGCCGCCTCGGGCGGGTCGGGCGCCTCGCGGCTCCAGGCCAGCCCCGCTCCGCAGCCGCTGGCCAGAGCCAGGCCGACGGATACGAGTATGCGTCGCAGACGCTGTAATTGACTGGTTGTCATCGTGGCAATCCCGTTCTGTATGACTGACGCAATGTAAGCGAATACGGTGGCACTGTCAAAACTTATGCCGCTGTTGTCGAAACTGGTAGTGCGGAGCGGCGGCTTGATTGGTGCGTAGTAATCAAAACAGTTTTGATAGATCGTGAAACGGGCCTGTCGTACAATCGCGGTTCATTTATTTCAGGAAATATGATGCACTCCAAGCCAATTTTGACCCTTGACGACGTCAAGAAGATCGCCGCCGCCGCTGAAGCGGAAGCGATAGCGCATAACTGGGCAGTCGTGATTTCTATCGTCGACGACGGCGGTCATCTGCTGTGGTTGCAGCGCTTGGACGGCGTGGCACCGATTTCCGCGCATATCGCGCCGGCCAAGGCCAAGACCGCTGCATTGGGTTGCCGCGAAAGCAAGGTTTATGAAGACATGATCAACGGCGGCCGCGTATCCTTCCTGTCGGCACCGGAGATTGCCGGCATGCTCGAAGGCGGTGTGCCTATCATGGTGCATGGCCAGTGCGTCGGCGCGGTCGGCGTTTCCGGCGTGAAATCGACCGAAGACGCACAAATCGCGAAGGCCGGTATCGCGGCCCTTGCCTTGTAATTGTCCAGCTTTGCCGATATGCGGTAAGCATATCGCGCTCATCCTCTCGCCGCCTTTGCCGGGCGGCAAAACAGGACGCCTTGCCCGCAGGCTCATTGCCGGGCAGGGCGTTTTGCGCTATAATTGCAAGGTTTAGCCAATCTTATACCCGCCGTAGCGCATACCACCATTCAAACCCCAAAAAACGACCGATACGGATCCAAAGTGCAATCATGTTGCACCGGTAACGGTCATCCTTGGCATGGCGTAGCTACGGTAACAATTCAGGAGTTACCCTTGCCGCCATTTTTTTCTGGCCACACCGTTCCAGCCATTCTAGCGCTTGCAGACGGAACGATTTTTCGTGGTTTTTCCATCGGCGCGACCGGCCATACCATCGGTGAAGTAGTTTTCAACACAGCAATGACCGGCTATCAGGAGATCCTTACCGATCCCAGCTACGCGCGCCAGATTGTCACCCTCACGTATCCGCACATCGGCAATACCGGGATCAACCTCGAAGACGTCGAAGCGAGCAAGATCCACGCCGCCGGCCTGATCATCCGCGATCTGCCGTTGATGGCATCGAACTTCCGTTCGACGCAGAGCCTGTCCGACTATCTGGTCGCCGAAAACATCGTCGCGCTTGCCGGTATCGATACCCGCAAGTTGACCCGCCTGCTGCGCGAGAAGGGCGCCCAGAGCGGCGCAATTCTGGTCGGCGACGACGCCGATCAGGCGCTGGCGCTGGCACGTTCCTTTCCGGGTCTGGCCGGCATGGATCTGGCCAAAGTGGTCAGCGCGACGTCACCTTACAGCTGGGCCGAGAGCGAGTGGGCGCTGGGTCAGGGTTATGGTGCGCAGACCGCGCCGCAATACCATGTGGTCGCATTCGACTATGGTGTCAAGCGCAACATCCTGCGTATGCTGGCGCAGCGCGGCTGCAAGGTGACGGTTTTGCCGGCGCAGGCTTCGGCCGCCGATGCGCTGGCGCTGAATCCGGACGGCGTCTTTCTGTCCAACGGCCCCGGCGATCCGGAACCCTGCGATTACGCGATCGCTGCTACCAAAGAACTGATCGAGCGCGGCATCCCGACCTTCGGCATCTGTCTTGGCCACCAGATCATGGCGCTCGCCTCCGGCGCGAAGACCATGAAGATGAAATTCGGCCACCACGGCGCCAACCATCCGGTGCAGGACCTCGACAGCAAGCAGGTGCTGATCACCTCGCAAAACCACGGTTTCGCGGTCGATCCGGACACCTTGCCGGCCAATTGCCGGGTTACCCATGTGTCGCTGTTCGATGGATCGCTGCAAGGCTTCGCGCGCACCGACCAACCCGCGTTCTGCTTCCAGGGGCACCCGGAAGCCTCGCCCGGTCCGACCGACATCGGCTACCTGTTCGACCGCTTCATCAATCTGATGCAGCAGAACAAGGGTTAACGCGATGTTCGGCATCACCGATATGACAACCTATGTGCTCGGGGTGATCTTCATCATTCTGCTGCCAGGCCCCAACTCACTGTATGTGCTGAGCGTCGCATCGCAGCGCGGAGTCCGGGCCGGCTATCTGGGTGCGTGCGGTGTGTTTCTCGGTGATACGGTCTTGATGGTGCTGTCCGCGGCGGGCGCAGCGTCATTGCTGAAGACGTACCCAACCGCGTTCATCGCCGTCAAATACGCCGGCGCGGCCTATCTGGCCTGGATCGGCGTACAGATGCTGAAAGGGGTCTGGCAAGGTGTCGCGCAGCGGTCGCCGGTGCGCGACCTGGCCAACGAGGTCAGGCCAGCCGCCGACGACACCCATCCGTTCAAGAAGGCGCTGTTGCTGAGTCTGCTCAATCCGAAGGCGATTCTGTTTTTCATTTCCTTCTTCATCCAGTTCGTCGACCCCGGCTACGCCTATCCGGCGCTGTCGTTCACGATCCTGGGTGTGATTGTGCAGTTTTTCAGCGCGCTGTATTTGAGCACCCTGATTTTTTCAGGTGCCAGACTGGCGGCCGCGTTTCGCCGCCGCCGCAACCTGTCAGCCGGTTTGAAGGGCGGCGTCGGTCTGATGTTCATCGGCTTCAGTGCCAAGCTGGCGACGGCAACAATCGCCTGAGCCGGTCGCACTGGTAGGACTGGCAGTACAGATGTACAAATTTTTCAATCAAGTGCCGCCCGGCCTTGAGCTGAGTCCGAGCAGGACTCAAGCCAAGCGGAGCGGCCACAAAATGGTCACGGTTTATGCCAAAACGTACAGACATTAAGAGCATCCTCATCATCGGCGCCGGTCCGATCATCATCGGCCAGGCCTGCGAGTTCGACTATTCCGGCGCGCAAGCCTGCAAGGCCCTGCGCGAAGAAGGCTACAAGGTGATCCTGGTCAACAGCAATCCGGCCACCATCATGACCGACCCCGAAATGGCGGACGTGACCTACATCGAGCCGATCACCTGGCAGGTGGTCGAGCGCATCATCGCCAAGGAGCGACCGGATGCAATCCTGCCGACCATGGGCGGTCAGACCGCGCTGAACTGCGCACTGGATCTGCACCATAATGGCGTCCTGACCAAGTATCAATGCGAACTGATCGGCGCCTCGCCGGAAGCGATCGACAAGGCTGAGGACCGCTCCAAGTTCAAGGATGCGATGACCAAGATCGGCCTCGGCTCGGCCAAGTCCGGCGTCGCGCATACGCTGGACGAGTCATGGGCAGTGCAGAAGGGACTCGGGTTCCCGGTCATCATCCGGCCGTCGTTCACGATGGGCGGCACCGGCGGCGGCATCGCCTACAACGAGGAAGAATTCGTCGAGATTTGCAAGCGCGGCCTGGAAGCATCGCCAACCTCCGAACTGCTGATCGAGGAATCGCTGATCGGCTGGAAAGAGTATGAGATGGAAGTGGTGCGCGACAAGGCCGACAACTGCATCATCGTCTGCTCGATCGAAAACCTCGATCCGATGGGCGTGCACACTGGCGACTCGATCACGGTCGCGCCGGCGCAGACCCTGACCGACAAGGAATACCAGATCATGCGCAACGCCTCGCTGGCGGTGCTGCGCGAGATCGGCGTCGATACCGGCGGCTCCAACGTGCAGTTCTCGATCAACCCGGCCGACGGCCGCATGATCGTGATCGAAATGAATCCGCGCGTGTCGCGCTCATCGGCGCTGGCATCGAAGGCGACCGGCTTCCCGATCGCCAAGATCGCGGCCAAGCTGGCAGTCGGCTTCACGCTCGACGAGCTGCGCAACGACATCACCGGCGGCGCGACGCCGGCCTCGTTCGAGCCGTCGATCGATTATGTGGTGGTCAAGATCCCGCGATTTACGTTTGAAAAATTCCCGCAGGCCGACCACCATCTGACCACGCAAATGAAGTCCGTTGGCGAGGTGATGGCAATCGGCCGCACCTTCCAGGAATCGTTCCAGAAGGCCCTGCGCGGCCTCGAAGTCGGGGTTGACGGCATGAACGAAAAAACCACCGACCGCGAGAAGATCGAGGAAGAACTGGGCGAGCCGGGGCCGGACCGTATCTGGTATGTCGGCGACGCGTTCGCTCAAGGGTTTACGCTGGAAGAAGTGCATCACCTGACCCACATCGATCCGTGGTTCCTGATCCAGATCAAGGAGATCGTCGACATCGAGCTGTGGCTCGAAACCCAGACCCTCGACGCGATCGACAAGGCGCTACTGTACAAACTCAAGCAAAAGGGTTTTGCCGATCGCCGGCTGGCCAAGCTGCTGAAGACCACCGACAAGGTGGTACGCGAGAAGCGCCACGCGCTCAATATCCGACCGGTCTATAAGCGAGTCGATACCTGCGCCGCCGAATTCTCGACCAAGACCGCTTACATGTACTCGACCTATGAGGAAGAGTGCGAGTCGAACCCGACTGACAAGAAAAAGATCATGGTACTGGGCGGCGGCCCGAACCGTATCGGCCAGGGTATCGAGTTCGATTACTGCTGCGTGCACGCGGCGCTGGCGATGCGCGAAGACGGCTATGAAACCATCATGGTCAACTGCAATCCCGAGACCGTGTCGACCGACTACGATACCTCCGACCGGCTGTACTTTGAATCGCTGACGCTGGAAGACGTGCTGGAAATCGTCGACAAGGAAAAACCGGTCGGCGTGATCGTGCAGTATGGCGGCCAGACCCCGCTGAAGCTGGCGCTCGATCTGGAAGCGAACGGCGTGCCGATCATCGGTACCTCGCCCGACATGATCGACGCCGCCGAAGACCGCGAGCGTTTCCAGCAGATGCTGCATCAGCTCAATCTGCGCCAGCCGCCGAACCGCACCGCCCGTACCGAGGAAGATGCCTTGCGCCTGGCACAGGAAATCGGCTATCCGCTGGTGGTGCGCCCATCCTATGTGCTGGGCGGCCGCGCGATGGAAATCGTGCATGAACAGCGGGATCTCGAGCGCTACATGCGCGAAGCCGTCAAGGTCTCGCATGACTCGCCGGTGCTGCTCGACCGCTTCCTGAACGATGCGATCGAGGTCGATGTCGACTGCCTGTCCGACGGTCAGCGCACCTTCATCGGTGGCGTGATGGAGCATATCGAACAGGCCGGCGTGCATTCGGGCGACTCGGCCTGCTCGCTGCCGCCGTATTCGCTCAAACCGGAAACGATCGACGAACTCAAGCGCCAGACCGCCTTGATGGCGAAGGGCCTGAACGTGGTCGGCCTGATGAACGTGCAGTTCGCGATCCAGCAGCAAGAAATCGACGGCAAGACCGAGGATGTGGTCTACGTGCTGGAAGTCAATCCGCGCGCCTCGCGCACCGTGCCGTTCGTGTCGAAGGCAACCGGATTGCAGCTGGCCAAGATCGCCGCGCGTTGCATGGTCGGTCAGTCGCTGGATAGCCAGGGCATCATCAACGAAGTCGTGCCGCCTTACTTCAGCGTCAAGGAAGCGGTGTTCCCGTTCGTCAAATTCCCCGGCGTCGATACCATTTTAGGACCCGAGATGAAGTCGACCGGCGAGGTGATGGGCGTTGGCAAGACCTTCGGCGAGGCCTTCGTCAAATCGCAAATGGGCGCCGGCATCAAGCTACCGCGCTCGGGCAAGGTCTTCCTGTCGGTCAAGAACAGCGACAAGCCGCGCGCGGTGCAGGTCGCTCGCGACTTGGTCAAGCTCGGCTTTGCGGTGGTTGCCACCAAGGGTACGGCAGCAGCGATCCGCGAAGCCGGGATCGAAGTGACGACTGTCAACAAGGTGGTCGAAGGCCGTCCGCACGTGGTCGACATGATCAAGAACCATGAGATCGCGATGGTCATCAACACCGTCGAGGAAAAGCGTAGCGCGATCACTGATTCACGCACGATCCGCACCTCGGCGCTGGCGGCACGGGCGACCACCTACACCACGATCGCTGGTGCCGAGGCGGCGGTGGAGGGGATGCGCCATCTCGACGAGTTGCATGTGTATGATTTACAAGGGCTGCATAAAACTTTACACTGAGCTCATCATCGAAGAAGGGCTCGTCAGGGAATAGCCTGGGTGTTTTGGCGGGCATAGCGGGATGCAATGCAAGGCGCTCGACGCGCCGTAGTGCCCGCCACTACCAGCGGCGAGCAACGTAGCAGTGCGCCGGCTATGGCCGGCAAAAACGTTCAAGCTATTTCCTGGCGAGCCCTTTGCCACAGAGGTCACAGAAGACATCGAGTCTCTCGGTGTTGTTTGTGACCTCTGTGGTTTTCACTTGGGCCGCCGCATTCTGGTCATGCGGCAGTGTGTGCGGTCGGGAGGCTGCACTCTTCCAACTTGAACATTTAGCAAATCAACAATAGATAGACAAAAGACAATGAGCTCAGTCCCCATTACCAAGTACGGCGCCGAACTTCTGAAAGAAGAACTTCAGAATCTAAAAACCAAGGAACGCCGCGCCGTGATCAACGCGATCGCCGAGGCGCGCTCGCATGGCGACCTGTCGGAAAATGCCGAGTACGACGCCGCCAAGGAGCGTCAGTCGTTCGTTGAGGGCCGCATTGCCGAATTGGAAGGCAAGCTCAGCGCTGCCCAGATCATTGACCCGACGACGCTCGACGCGGAAGGGCGCATTGTGTTCGCGGCGACCGTTCATCTGGAAGACCTGGAGTCGGGCCAGAAGGTGAGATATCAGATCGTCGGTGAAGATGAGGCCGACCTGAAGGAAGCCAAGGTGTCGATTACTTCGCCGATCGCACGTGCGCTGATCGGCAAGTACGCCGGCGACGTGGTCGAGGTGAAAGCGCCGGCCGGCCCGCGCGAGTATGAAGTAATTGACGTGCTCTACATCTGATCGGGATGCCTGTCTTGCTGAATCAGCGTGCCCGGTTGCTGATTGCCACCATCTGGGTAGGCAGTTTGTGGACGGTCGGCTATCTGGTGGCGCCAACCCTGTTTGCCACCTTGTTCGACCGAACGCTGGCGGGCACCATCGCCGGCAGTCTGTTCCGGGTGCAGACCTGGGTTTCACTCGCCTGCGGCATCGCACTGATTGCTTTGCTAAGAATGGGAACGCAGCGCGCGCAAGAGCAAGCGGTGAAAATGCAGGCAAAGACGCTGTTGAACGTCATTATCGGCATGCTGTCATGCGCGTTGTTGATGCAGTTTGGCTTGCAGCCGTTGATGGCGTCGCTGCGCGCATCTGCCGCCACCGTCGGCGGCGTGATGAATTCGGACCTCAGGATGCAATTCGGCTTGCTGCACGGGGCTTCCAGCCTCATCTATATGATCGAAAGCGTGCTGGGCGTGGCGCTGATTTTAAAGATACGCTAGTACTGCGGCGATCTGATACCATCACGGGTGGCAAGAAGCACGCCACCGGATTCGGTCATTTTGCGGGGAGTATCTTATAAAACATGTTGGAACCGCATGTTTTATAAGCGGGTCCCTGTAATACTGTATCCAGTATTTATCCAGGGATGTTGGCCGGGTGGCTGGATCAACGGTTGCCGAGCGAGCGTTTCTTGGCGCTGGCCTGACGTGGTTTGGCGCGTTTGATGTTTCCGCCCTGGGTGACGCGTTCGTTGCCCTTGACCATCACCTTGGTCACTGATGGGCGCTTAGTGCCGCTCGGGCTGGGTTTGACGATCGTGACTTCGCGCAGGCCCTTGCCGCCTTTTTCGCTGCGCTCCTTGGCGGCTTCTTTTTTCGGGCGGTAGATTACCAGCAGCTTGCCGATGTGCTGAATCGGCGCGGCACGCAGATCGGCGCAGATGGTCTGGTACATCTCGATGCGCGCTTCGCGATCATCGCCGAATACGCGGACCTTGATCAGACCGTGTGAGTCGAGCCCCAGATCAATTTCCTTGAGCACGGCCGGGGTCAGGCCGGCTTCGCCGATCAAGACAATCGGACTTAGTCCATGCGCATCGGAACGCAGCACGCTGCGTTCGGCGGGTGTTAATTTCAACATGAAAAATCCTCTAAAAGCAGTATTCTACGCGAATGGCAAAGAAGAAATTAAACAAAAACTGGCTGCATGATCACATTAACGACCCGTATGTGAAGCTGGCCCAGAAGGAGGGCTATCGCGCGCGCGCCGCCTACAAACTCAAGGAGATCGACGAAGGCGACAAGCTGATCAGGCCGGGCCAGGTCATCGTTGACCTCGGCGCGACGCCGGGCAGCTGGTCGCAATATGTGCGCAACAAGCTGGCCGGGAAGGATGGCGGCGGGATTCACGGCACCATCATCGGGCTGGACATGCTGCCGATGGAACCGATCGCGGACGTCCACTTCATCCTTGGCGATTTTCGCGAAGCGCGCGTCCTGCGCCAACTCGAAGCGCTGCTGGACGGGCGCAAGGCGGACCTCGTATTGTCCGATATGGCGCCCAATCTGTCCGGCATTCCGTCAGCCGATGCGGCCCGGATGGAACATATTATCGATTTGGCGGTCGAATTCGCTCAGCTTCACATGAAGCCGTCCGGTGCCTTGCTGGTCAAATGCTTTAATGGCGTCGGCTACAGTCAGATCGTCGAAAAATTCAAGAAGGAATTCGTCAGTGTTTCCTCCAAGAAACCGAAAGCCAGCCGCGATAAATCGTCCGAAATATTTTTGTTGGGTAGAGCCCTGAAAAATCCAGTAGTCTAGGACAAATTGGCTTGTTTTTGATCAGGTTGCCCGCATCTGGCCAGCAGGTTCATGGATTTCAATCAAAAGCGGGGCAGACGTTGCAGATGGCCTTGTACTTCCGCGAAGCTTATTATTTAAATTGCAATTTTTGCTTTCGATCACCGAGCTGCACTGCCTTCTGGCAAGGAACAGTCAATGCAGGTAAAATCGGTGAGTACATCAGCCGGTAAAATAGGTAAAGCGCGCGCTGCGTCTAAGGAGTTGTTGTGAATAATATGTTTTCCAAAACCGCCATCTGGGTCGTGATCGCCCTGGTTCTCTTCATGGTGTTCAAGCAGTTCGACGGTCGCGGAATCACCACCGGCGCGAGTTCGATCGCCTATTCTGATTTCCTGGACGAGGTGAAGGCGAAACATATCAAGGACGCCACGATCGACGAGGCGAACCGCACTATCGTCGCGACAACCCAGGATGGCAAGCGAATCAAATCCCAAGTCACCGTGCTCGATCGGGGCCTGGTTGGCGACCTGATCAATAACGGCATCAAGTTCGACGTCAAGCAACCGGAAGAACAATCCTTCCTGTCCCAGGTGTTCATCTCGTGGTTCCCGATGCTGCTCTTGATCGGCGTCTGGATCTTCTTCATGCGCCAGATGCAGGGTGGCGGCAAGGGCGGTGCCTTTTCGTTCGGCAAATCGAAGGCGCGAATGCTCGACGAGGCCAGCAATACCGTGACTTTCGGCGATGTCGCCGGTTGCGATGAAGCCAAGGAAGAAGTGGCGGAACTGGTCGACTTCCTGCGCGATCCGACCAAATTCCAAAAGCTGGGTGGCCGCATCCCGCGCGGCGTCTTGCTGGTAGGCCCTCCGGGTACCGGTAAAACCCTGCTGGCGCGTGCGATTGCCGGCGAAGCAAAAGTGCCATTCTTTACCATCTCCGGCTCCGACTTCGTCGAAATGTTCGTCGGCGTCGGCGCCTCGCGCGTGCGCGACATGTTTGACAACGCGAAAAAACATTCGCCCTGCATTATTTTCATCGATGAAATCGATGCAGTCGGCCGTCATCGCGGTGCCGGTATGGGCGGCGGCAATGACGAGCGCGAACAGACGCTGAACCAGCTGCTGGTCGAGATGGACGGCTTTGAAGCCAATGCCGGCGTGATCGTGATCGCTGCCACCAACCGCGCCGACGTGCTTGACAAGGCGCTGCTGCGTCCGGGCCGCTTCGATCGCCAGGTCGTGGTCAGCTTGCCCGATATTCGCGGCCGCGAGCAGATTCTGTATGTGCATATGCGCAAGGTGCCGATCGCACCGGACGTCAAGGCCGACATCCTGGCACGCGGTACGCCTGGTTTTTCCGGCGCTGATCTGGCGAATCTGGTCAACGAGGCGGCCTTGTTCGCGGCCCGCCGCAACAAACGTCTGGTGGAAATGCAGGATTTCGAGGATGCCAAAGACAAGATCGTCATGGGCCCGGAGCGCAAATCGGCCGTGATGCGCGAGGAAGAGCGCCGCAATACCGCGTATCACGAATCCGGCCATGCCGTAGTAGCCAAGCTTTTACCGAAGGCGGATCCGGTGCACAAAGTCACCATCATGCCGCGCGGTTTTGCGCTGGGCCTGACCTGGCAGTTGCCGGAATTCGATCGCGTGAATCTGTACAAGGACAAGATGCTGGAAGAGATCGCGATCCTGTTCGGTGGACGCATTTCAGAAGAAATCTTCATGCACCAGATGTCGACCGGCGCATCGAACGACTTTGAGCGCGCCACCAAGCTGGCCCGTGCGATGGTGACGCGTTACGGCATGTCGGAATCGCTCGGTACCATGGTCTATGAGGATAGCGAGCAGGATGCCTATTTTGGCCGCATGGCGTCCAAAACAGTGTCGGAAGCGACGCAGCAGAAGGTCGATGCTGAAATCCGCAGCATTATCGACACGCAATATGCGCTATCGCGCAAATTGCTGGAAGAAAATCGTGACAAGGTCGAATTGATGGCCAAGACTCTGCTCGAATGGGAAACCATCGATGCCGATCAGATCAACGACATCATGGAAGGTCGCGAACCGCGTTTGCCGGTGAGTGGCGCCCCGGCGAAAAGATCGTCGTCCGACAAACCGCCAGGCGGCATTACTCCAACCGCGACGGCACCAGCCTGATCGCGGTGCAATGCTGACCTGACTGAAGTAGTCCGAGAGAAGGGTGAGGAGCAGTCCTCGCCCTTTTTGTTTTCCAGCAGCAGCTCAAACATAAAATATGCAACACCACCTGCAGTTCGGGCGTTATCGCCTGCCGATGACGGGTAGCGAATTCAAACCCCTGGTCATGGGTATCTTGAATGCGACGCCTGATTCATTTTCCGACGGCGGACAGTACCATGCGCTCGAGCCGGCGCTGTCACGCGCCGAGCAAATGATTGCCGAAGGCGCCGATATCATCGACATCGGCGGTGAGTCGAGTCGCCCCGGTGCGCAACCGTTGCCGTTGCAGGAAGAATTGCGGCGCGTGATGCCGCTGCTGTATGCGTTGCGCGATGGCGGCAAACCGTTGTCGATCGATACCTACAAACCGGAAGTGATGCGTGAGGCGATCGCCGCCGGTGTCGACATGATTAACGACATCAATGGCTTCCAGGCGCCCGGTGCCATCGACGCGGTCCGCGACAGCGACTGTGCCTTATGCATCATGCACATGCAGCGCGACCCGCAGACCATGCAGGTCGATCCCCATTATCAGGATATCGTGGCCGACGTGATCGCTTTTTTGCGCGAGCGGGTCGCGACACTGGAAGCGGCCGGCGTCGCGCGCGAGCGCATGTGCATCGACCCCGGTTTTGGCTTCGGCAAGACTTTGGCACATAATCTCGCATTGCTGAAAAATATCGGGCAAATCGAAACCGCGCTGGATCTGCCGGTGCTCGCCGGCCTGTCGCGCAAATCGATGATCGGCGCAATCACCAATCGGCCGGTCGAGGCGCGACTGGCAGGCAGCTTGACGGCTGCCTTGGTAGCGGTGAAGAACGGCGCCCGGATTCTGCGTGTACATGACGTGGCGGAAACGCTAGACGCGTTAAAAGTATGGCAGGCAGCGACAAATTAATTGGAACGGAAGAAAAAATGTCACGAAAATATTTTGGCACCGATGGCGTGCGCGGCCTGGTAGGCACTGCCCCGATCACCCCGGATTTTGTGATGCGGCTCGGTTATGCCGCAGGGCAGGTATTAATGCGCGCTGGGTCGGAACTGGCCAAGCCGACCGTTCTGATCGGCAAGGACACCCGGATTTCAGGCTATATGCTGGAAGCCGCGCTGGAGGCCGGTTTTGCCGCCGCCGGCGTGGATGTGATGCTGGCGGGGCCGATGCCGACCCCGGCCGTCGCCTACCTGACACGCGCATTGCGCCTGACTGCCGGCGTCGTGATCTCGGCGTCGCACAATCCATATCAGGATAACGGGATCAAATTTTTTTCCGCCCAGGGTAATAAATTACCCGATGCGGTTGAACTCGCGATCGAAGCGGCGCTGGAGCAACCGATGGGTTGCGTGTCATCGGACAAGTTGGGCAAGGCAAAACGACTGGACGACGCCGCCGGGCGCTATATCGAATTTTGCAAGAGCACATTCCCGAACGAGCTCGATTTGCGTGGCCTGAAAATCGTGACCGACTCCGCTCATGGCGCGGCGTATCACATTGCATCGCACGTGTTTCATGAGCTCGGTGCCGAGGTGATTGCCATCGGTAATCAACCGAATGGCCTGAACATCAATGACGGTTTCGGTGCCACGTCGCCGGCGGCCCTGTCCAAGGCAGTGCAGGAGCACAAGGCCGATATTGGTATTGCACTCGATGGCGATGCCGACCGGTTGCTGATGGTCGATGCCAGTGGTCGGATTTATAACGGTGACGAATTGCTGTACGTGATCGTCAAGGACAGGATGGCTACCGGGCCCGTTCTCGGTGCTGTCGGCACCCTGATGACCAACATGGCGCTTGAAGTCGCATTTGGGGAAATGGGCATTGGCTTCGCGCGCGCCAAAGTCGGGGACCGTTACGTGCTCGAAGCATTGAACGAGCGGGGCTGGCAACTGGGCGGCGAGGGCTCGGGGCATTTACTGTGCCTCGATAAGCACACCACCGGCGACGGCATCGTGTCGGCACTGCAAGTGCTGTCGGCGCTGAAACGCAGCGGCAAATCGCTAGCGCAATGTACCGAACAACTGACGCTCTACCCACAGACGCTGATCAACGTCAAGGTCGCGGCCGGTTTCGACTGGCAAAAAAATGCGGCGATGGTGGCTGAAAAAGAATATGTCGAGCGCGAGCTCGGCGACAGCGGGCGCGTATTGATTCGCGCGTCCGGCACCGAGCCCTTGATCCGGGTGATGGTCGAGGCAAAAAATGCACACGATGCCGTACAGATGGCGCAGCGTATCGCTAAGACAGTGCAGGTCTGAAGCCGTCGCATTGACTTTTCCTTTGTCCTTGTCATTGGTCCGGCGTCGGCGATCATGATCGGGGCCGGTCAAGCTGCGGCCGGCACGCACCATACACGATACGATATTTACAATGTCCCACATTTTGATCGTCGAAGATGAGCACGGCATCGCCGAGTTGTTGCGATTTACGCTGAACGACGCCGGCTTTGTGCCGGAGATCGTGTACAACGCAGAAGACGCACGGCGATCGGTCGCAGGGATTCTGCCGCAAGCCATTTTGCTGGACTGGATGTTGCCGGATGCACCCGGTTTGTCGCTATTGCGGGAATGGCGGAATGCGTCGCGTACCGCCGAGCTGCCGGTGATCATGCTGACCGCGAAAGGAACGGAAGAGGACAAGGTCAAGGGCCTGAACGCCGGTGCCGACGACTACATTACCAAGCCGTTTTCACCGAAGGAATTGATCGCGAGGATTCAGGCACTGCTTCGACGCAAGGTGCCGGAGTTGGGGCAGGGTGCGCAGACGATTGGCGTCGTGATGCTCGATGGCGAGCGCAATCAGGTCAGCGTGAGCGGACGGCATGTCGAACTGGATCAGGCCGAGTTCAAGTTGTTGCGCTTTTTGATGGCGCATCCGGCCCGACCTTTTTCGCGTGCGCAGTTGCTCGACAAGGTCTGGGGCGATCACGCGTTCATCGAGGAGCGAACGATCGACGTCCATATCATGCGTCTGCGCAAATCTCTTGGTGCCGCCGCCGATTACGTGAAAACGGTGCGCGGCGTCGGTTATATGTTTGCCCCGGAAGCGGAGTCGTGACGCGGTGCGCGATAACGATGACGATCGCATCGTAGCCCATTGCGCGACCACGGTTTTGGGTACGATATGCTGGGGGTCGGCTTCAACCGATGCATGGAATCCGATCTGATTTCGTCCGGTAATTTTGTGAGTGCCGGCAATATTTTTGCAGGTAATTTCACTAAACCCGTTGACCGAAATATTGAACTGCGCTATGATTCTGTTCTTCGGAGTGTAGCGCAGCCCGGTAGCGCACCTGGTTTGGGACCAGGGGGTCCAAGGTTCGAATCCTTGTACTCCGACCAAGTTTTAAAGAGCGGGCTGTCTATGACAGCCCGCTTTCATTTCCGGAACAATATTCTGCACCGAAATATTCTGTTACCTTAGATCTTCTGACTGTCCATAGCTCAGTTGGATAGAGCATCAGCCTTCTAAGCTGAGGGTCGCAGGTTCGATTCCTGCTGGACAGACCACCCCGTAAGGCTTTCACAAGAGTAGATACTAACTGCTGTGCTATAGATTTAGCACTGTGCTATTCGATTTCACCGAAGGGGCTTTACACGTTCGGGTTTGCGCCGGTAAATGCGATCGGTCACCCGGCTATCGGCATGCGCCAGCAACGATCGGGCGTGCTCCAAAGTCTCTGCATCGCTCGCGCACTTCGCGCGTAGATCGTGCTCCGTAAATACCTCGACCACCTTCGTCTCTTCCAGCACGCGGACCATGAAGCGCTGCCACACTGAATCCCACCCGCTGGCCGTACCCTTGGCCTCGTTGATATACCCGGTTCCTTTGCGCGTGCAGAACAACCAGGGCGCTATGTTCACGGGTCGAACCGCCTTTGCCGAATTGACGGCCGCGCGTACTTCTTCTGACCATTCGATGATGATCTTTTTGCCGGTGCTATGGCTCGTCTTGTGCGGAGTGACGTGGATACCGTCGTCGCGCAAATCGGATTCTGTCAGACGCAATAGATCGCCGCGGCGCAGGCCAGTGAGTAACTTCAAACGCATGTACGCCTGAAGCATCAAGATACTTCCCTTCTTGCGCTTGGTCGATAGCGCTAGGCATTCGATCAGCTCCCAGTCCTCGATGTACCTGGTGCGCGGCGGTTCACCTTCCAGTCGCACCTCGCCCTTGAACGGGTGCCGATCGATGTAGCCCCACTCGACGGCCTTGGTGAAGGCGTGCGACAGCACATCGACGGCACGGTGCGCGGCGACCTTCGTATCTTTGCGCTTGTCGACATACATGTAGACCATCTGCGGTTTGATGTCGGCCAGCGCCTCATTTCCAAACGTGGCGCGCAGGTTCGCGATTGCCCGGTTGTTCTCCACTTGGGTGCGGGCCGCTTTCGTCGGCACGACTTCAATCGCATAGCGGTCGAGCAGTTCGGCGACCGTGTTCGACTTAACCGGGCATTCCATCCGCGACGCCCATACCTTGTAGGCCTCGGGCAGCGATGCGCCGAGCCGGAATTTTTTCTTGCCATCCCAGCCGGCCTCAAGGCCTGGCGGCACCTGATAGTAGTAGGCGCCGTGCGTATGCTGCCAGCGCTTCGGCAGGCCTTTATTTTCTTTGTTACGCGGCTTTGGCATGACGTGTTCCTACTGATACGGCGGCATCCCAGTTCGGGCCGGCCGACTTCTTTGCAGCTTTTACAGTGACGGTAGCGCCCAGCTGCTGCTCGACGTGGGTGCGCAGGACGATCAGGCTGCCGTCGTTGCGAATCTTGTGCACGATGCCCAGCACCTGCAGCATTTCAGCCTGCGCACCATACCGCGTGCGCTTGGTGAGTTCTTTGATTTCGTCGGGTGTGAGGAACATATTACGGCAACTTTCTAAATTCGACGACCCACACCCACGGATTTTCAGCCCACGATCCGGCGCCGTTGATGGATTCCCATAAATGGCGGTAGTCATCGACCGCTCCATCGCCGCATCGTGGAGCTTCACACATAACGACATCACCACCTTCCATATAGGCGCCGGCACTTCCGCATCGAGAACAAACTTCTCCTTCTTCCGGGATGCCCTCGGCCAGTGCATCGGCCTCGCTGATGTCCTGCAGCCGTTCTACGCGCACCGAGACGATTTCCAGATTGATGCGGCTATATTTCCGGCGCATGTGAATGCTTGGTATCCATTTCGGCACATCATCGCCTTGCGAGCCATCCGGCCAATCGCCGGGCAAGCACTGCCCGTTGGTGTCGGCGCGATACTCGATAGTGATGCCTTGCTCGTCATCTGGCGCGTACTCGCCAGGCCAGATCTTGGCATGTGTCTCCCGCACCCACAGCCGGTCGCCTGGCTGACCGTGGGGGCACATGATTCGCGCCATTTCGTCGCCGACCCATGTATCCATTACAAGGTCGTCTTTCCGGTTAAGAAATTGCAGCCGCTGGCAGTTCATTCCTTCTTTCTCAATCGGCCGCGGCTTCACGATCCGCCGCGTCTGCGTCTTGCTGCCATCCAGCAAGGCGCGCACCATGGCGCCCTGAAACAGGATTGGGCGCTCTTTTTCCGGGGAAATGAGGTCGGTCATGCGGCTTCCTTGAGTGCGTTGATAACGTCCCGCGCAACAGGCGGGCAGACGGCGTTGCCGAGCATGTGCACCGCGAGACGGTGCTGCGCTGGAAGTTGGTAGTCAGTGGGGAAGCCCATCGCCGCCCGGCATTCCTGTGCTGAGAACATGCGCATTCGGTCGCCGTCAATGATCGCGTGCCGGTCGCGCGTCGTGACGGTACCGACCGGGCGATTCAAGGACCGCCCGCCACGCTCGTTGCCGTAGTAGCTGGAAATGAATCGATGACCGTGGATCCGGCGCCCCTCAGCAATGCGCGCCAGCGTGTTCTCCGCGCGTCCCGCCTTCTCGATTGGCTGCCACTTACCCGCATCGAAATCGATAAACGAACTGGCCGGCACACGGTCCCGGAGCGGGAATTGAAGCATCAGCGGGTGTTTGCTGCGCGTCGCCACGATGAACAGCCGCTCACGGTGCTGCGGGACGCCATGATCTGCGGCGTCGATGATGTGCGGCGCCACACAGTAGCCAAGCGCTTCCATGGCCATGCGCCACGCCGGATAGAGCGACCATTGCACGAATTCCGGAACGTTCTCAATCACGGCGAACTGCGGCCGATGGTATTCCGCCGCCGATACGACAGCCCACGCAGTCGATCGGCTGGCGTCATGCTGTGGATTGCCGGACAACTTGCCGCGGGCCTTGCTGTGCCCTTGGCAGCACGGGGAGGCGAGCAGCAGATCATGCGCCGGCACGTTTTCCCAGTTTGCCTGATGCAAGTCCTGACATACGTGCTGCGCGTCCGGATGATTGGCCGCGTGCGTGTCTACTGCTTGCTGCCAGTGGTTCGCCGCCCACACGACATTGCAGCCGGCCATCTGCGCGCCTGTTGAGAAGCCGCCGGCGCCGGCGAAGAGGTCGATTGCGTTCATGCAGCTTTCCTTTGAAGGGTTGATCCGGTGTGGCTAAAAATTGCCAGATAAGATTCAAGGGTTTCCGTTCTGTCGAATCCGCCGCATTCATGCTGTCGGAGGCGGTGCAGGTAGCGGCCGCGTACATATTTACCGGCTGATATGTGCGCCGGCCACGCGACGTAACCCAAGAACGGCACGCCGGCCGACGTCGGTGCCAGGCGAATCTTCTTTGGGTGGATCGTCAGGCCGTCGAGCGCCAGCTTCTGGACGATCTGACTGCATATCGCCTGGAGCGCTTCAGGCGTTTCACCCAGAATCACCATGTCATCCACGTAGCGGATGTATTTCTTGATGCGCAGGGTTTGTTTGATCCAGTGATCGAAGTCGTTCAGGAAGATGTTCGCGAACAGCTGGCTGGACAGATTGCCGATCGGCATGCCCTTGGTTGCAGTCTGCCGATACATGCTGTCAGGCGGAAACAGATCGTCGTACTGGCCATCAGTTCGGAACGAGTCGACCAGGGCGATCAGCAGCTGGCGAAGGTCGTTATCGCCGATGTAGCGCGACACCCGCGATTTCAGGATGTCGTGGTTGACCGAATAGAAATACTTGGAAATGTCGAGTTGCAGCACCCACTTGCTGGACGGAGCTCGGCAAAACTCAGCCAGGCGTCGCACAGCAGCATGGGTGCCGCGTCCTGGCAGATTGCCGTAGGTGTCATGGATGAAGCGTGGCTGCCAGATTGGCAGCATGTAGTCATACAGCATCCAGTGGACAACACGATCCTTCATCGGCGCATCGACGACGTGGCGAAACTTCTTCTCGCGCACCGTGAATGACTTGTAGGGTCCGAAGCTGTAGGACCGGCTTTGCAAGCGCTCCTGAATGATCGTCAGGTAACGCAGCGGATCTTCGCCAAATTGCTGGACGCGCAGGCGCTTTGATTTATTTCTCTTCGCATTCAGCCAGCAGTGGTACAAGTTCGACAGGCCGGTCAGTTGCTTAAAATCTGACGGGGGTTTGTCGTTACCGCGTTCCGCCGCGGCGCTCGTAAGCCCCGCAGCGGTTTTCGGTTTGGCTTGTTGCCGTGCTTTCGGGGTTATTTCCCCAGGAGACTCTCGACCAAGAATAGACTTTCCATGAGCAAGCTCGATGTCTAAGCATGTAATTTTTGGGTCAGCGGAAGCCAACGTTGTCGTTGTCGTTGTCGGGCCAGTCGTTGTTGAGATTGAACGCGCCGGCATTGTCGTCCGAGTTCCAGTAGCTGCCCCGGATGAGCGCATTGCCAGACTTTCCAGAAAGCCCCCTTCGTTGATCATGGTCGTACTCCTACGGAGCGGATTAAGCCGCCCAGGAGCCTGCCAAGCTCAACGGCTAAGCCAACTCGATGCTCAAATGCGAATTTGAGATTGCTTAACCTTGGAGCCTGTGAAAGATAGTGCTTGAGCAGGTCGACATCAGCGGAAATCAGTCGGAGCAGGGCGGGTTTATTGTCTTCGGTACCATACGAAAAGATGCCGTGCATGATGCGACCCATGCAAACACGGACATTCTCGCCATAGCTAACGCGCAGATCGCGCGGCATCTTGATGATGTCCTGCAGCAGCTGCATGTCGAGATCCTGCGCTTGCGACTTGAGTTTGAATCCGGACGTGTCAGGGTTTGCCAGGATGTGCTTGGCGGCGGCCTGATTGACCTGGCCGCGCTGGCGCAGATCGTTGACAACCTGCTGAACGATCTCGTCCGTAACGGCCGCGAGCACCGATGACTTGTCGGTGGCCTGCTCGGAGACGTACACCGTGTGGCCGGCTGCCTGGGTGCCGAGCGCCACGACGTAAGGGATACCGAATTCCTCGGTCATCGACCACAGCCGACGCTTGAAATTTCCAGCAGGAAAGCCGACACGCAGGTGCGGATCTTCAGCGGTACCGAGCAGCTTGAGCTGGTAGTTTTTGAGAGTGCTCAGCGCGTGGGCTGTCTTGTCAAAGCCATGGAGGAACTTGCCCGCCTGGATCAGGATCAGATGCCCGGGGTATTGCGCTTCCAGCGTCTTGGCGACGATGGCGAGCGGATCCGCTTTGCCGAGGCCGACGTCGACACCTTTGAACGCGGTGATCGAGAATTGGATCAGCTCGTCATCGGTTGGATGCTGCGTGTCTACTCGTTGCATGATTAAATTTTCATTTTTGTTGTGGAAGGCCACCGCTTACGCGGCGACCGGTGACCAGAGATCAGAGACCCGAACTAGGTTTGGTGCAGCGGAAGCCAACGTAGCCGTCGTCGCAGCCGGGCCAGCCGTAGCCGAGAACGAACGCGCCGGCACGGTCGTCCGAGCCCCAGCAGCCGCCCCGGACGAGCGCACGGCCAGACCAATCACGACCAGCGTCAGGGCGCCAGCCGGTACCCTTCTCCATAGAGGGGAAGGGCGCAGTGGCGATCGATGCGGAGTCCGCGGCGAATGGCTTGGCAACCAAGCCGCCATCGTCGCCTTGGACGTTGTCGAATACCCAGGAGAATGCATTGCCGGAGATGTCGTAAATGCGTTCGCCGTTCGACAGCTCGAACCAGCGGCGCTCATCCGGATCCTCGGGTTCGAAATTGCCCGGCTGAGCTTCGTCGACCGTATCGTTGCGCAGGCCCTGGAAAAGAGCGCCTTCGCCGACCTTGCCGCCGGTCCAGTTGATGTCTTGGTTGGCGATGTCATGCGCGATTGCGAGGTATTGCAGTTCGGTGATCAGCTTGAACCCGGCGGCTTCGCACGCAGACTTTGCATCGTGATAGTTGATTTCTACCCATGGCACGCCAGTGGCAGATACCGCCGCCTGGTTGTTTTCATCCTCAGTGCACAGGTATTGGCCGACTTGGAATGATGGAACAGTCACGCCGTTAGGCAGAGTGACATCCGGTACCGTAACAAAAAGGGATTGCTCGACCGCTGCGACTGCTACGGTTTCTGCTGTTGTGGCTGTATTCATGATTCTCCTTGGTGGGTGATGCAGATAAATCGAAATGCGGCTGTTAAATATCGTCCAGCGTTTCAACTGCGCCGGGCAGTGGGAACCATGTCGGCAGCGCTTCAAAGCTCTCGCGCATTTTCATGATTCCGCCGAAGCATTCCAGTTCGCCGATGCCGCCCAATACGAAAGTCAGCGGACTGTCGCTATCGCGCGTGAAAAAGCGGATTGATTCACCGAAACTCTTACCGATGGCAAGTGCGTCATGCAGGTAGCGCGGGTTGACTGCACCTGAAATACCCTCCTTGTAGCCGATGGTGCTGGCCACGCGCTCAATGCGCGGAAATGCGCACTCGATCAATGAATTCCCGGGTTGGATGAAAAGCGGTTGCGCTACCTCGCCTGACAGCATTGCATTGCCGTTCGACATCACGTCCAGCGTGTGCTTGGCATTCGTGGCGTGCTTCAATGCATCCTTGCTGATCGCGACAGTGATTTCTTTTTCAGCGAAGCCATGAGGGTCACGTACGACGATATAGCGATGCCCATCCGTGGCAACGACCATCACAGTGCCGTCTTCCAGTGGGCGGATATTGATGCCGTTTAGGTAATAACGGATGTCCTGTTGCGCGACGAACGGGAACACAAGTTTCACGGCAACCGCGCTGATCCGGGCAATCAAATGATTTTCTTCGCTTGGTGCACTGTCTTCAGTTCCAGCGATTGCCATTTGTTCGGGTGTGGTAGATGCGTTCATTGGTTATCCTGGTGGATGGTGCATGTGGCGTGTATTGAATTCAGCCCGGATTACCTCGCTATCGCAAGGTGTACGGCTCCGGGCGGCCTCGGAAGTACTGCGCGCTACGACACCTTCACGTAAGGGTGGCGATCGGGATGCGGCTTGATCACTTTGCCGAAGTGGGAGCCGATGGAGTCGGCGTTCTTGAAAGCCGCGAAGGCCTCGGCATCGAAATTTGCGTAGTGGTAGACGCTGCCGGGGCCGGACTTAGACGGGAACTGGATGGCCAGCGTGTTGGTTTCGCTGTCGTGGCCGATGGCCGCGATCTCGGAGGATTCAACGGCATCCATTGCGATGACAGGACGTGCGTTGATTTCGGTAGACATGGCGTTTCCTTTGGTGGTGAGATGATTAAGCTGCGCGGGCGAGATTGGCGCGCGCTATGCGGCGCGTGCTGACATCGTTTCTTCGGCATAGGCTTCCACGCCGGGAATATTCATGTTGTTCTTGAGCGCCTTGGCCATGCCATTGAGCGGCGTCATTTTCACGTCGACCCAGTCCAGGCATTCTGGATGCGTGGCGATGAAGGCCAGCAACGCGGCTTTGTCGGTGATCCGCGCTTTCCACGTTTTCGAGGTCGAGATACCCGATACCTTGGACATCGTTTGTACGGCTGGTGCGGTCATGACGACGGCGGACAGTTCCAGCGCGGCGATGTTTTCATAGGACTGCGCCGCGTTGGCTTCGGCATCGACTTGGGCTTGCTCGGCAGCTTGTTTTGCTGCTGCGGCATCGGCCTCTGCCTTATTCGCTGCATCGATCGCGGCTTGGGCTTTCTTGGCTGCGGCTTTGTCGCCTGCTTCTGCTGCGGCTTTGGCATCGGCTTCTGCTTGAGCTTTCGCGGCTTCAGCATCGCGACGCTCTTGCTCAGCCTTAGCCTGTTGTGCGGCGACTTCACGCGCCTGGCGGTCAATCTCTTCCTGTGCAGCGCGGGCTTCTGCCTCGATACGCTGGCGCTCCTTACGGGCAGTTTCGTCAGCAATGCGCTGCAGCTCGGCGGCCTTGCGCTGCTCTTCCTGTTGGAATGTCAACATCTTGGATTTCAAGACGGATTCCGCATCGGCCAGCCATTGCGCCGGCTCGCGGTATTCGTTATTGATACGCTTGACCTCGTTATTCAATGGGCCGACTTGCTCGGTGCGTTGATCTTCGATGCGCTTTTGCAGAGCCTTGACGCTTTTCAGGTCATCGGCTGCGGCGCCGTGCATTTCAATACTGTCAACGACATACGCATTGGCGACCGCGAGAAACGAAGTCGACTTTTTGAATACCGTCAGGTCTTTCGGCGGGACTTCGATGGTGATGATGTTATTTTCCATGACGGGCTTTCCAGTTGTGTACGGTTAAAAGTGAAAGGAACACGGCAAAGTCGTTTGCTTCCGTAAAAGGCTCCAGGCGGTAGGTGCTATCGGCACGGAGACCAAGCGCGTAGCGGTGCGTGACGGCCAATCCTGCGTCCACGTGCGCCGCTTGATACGCGGCCAATTGAATGCCGATCACCGGGCCCAGCGTCAGCATCTTCTTGATGTCAACCACCGCCAATTTCCCTTTGATTGTGCCGGTACGGTCGGACGTGCCGCAGTAGCGGTATCTCTTGTGATACATGCGCGCTTCGATCGTGACCGGCTCGAAGCCGGTATCGGCGCGGAACTTCTTCCAGGCATCGAGATACGGCACCATTTCAGAATCGAGCGCATCCTCGTCCAGATCGTCCTGATCGTGGAGTTCGGTCATCTTGTGGACTGCCTGACCTAGCAAGCGGCCGCGCTCCAGGACTTCAGGATTCACCATCGAGTAGTCGACAAGCGGCTTCAGGATGGTTGTCACGCCTGGCACGATCACGCCATTGAAGCGATATTCGTGCAGGGAATCGTTGAAGGTCAGCATGATCAGGCGGCCGGGTTCCGGATCCAGTCCAACACTTCTTGGAAGCGGTCTTGGGTCAGGTCGCCCAGCTTCACACCGAATTTCGCGAACAGATCAGCGGAGCCAAGTGCATCGGCTTCCATCTTGGAATTGATCAGGTTGATCTGCGATCCGGACAGAAGCTCCGACGATGATGCTGGTACCGATTGGCTGGCAGCAGCTGCCGGTTTTGTTTCGGCTGGCTCCTGCGCATCTGTTGCTGCGGCTTCTGTTTTGGCTTTCGCCGCCGATTTTGACTGTGGCATTTTCGGCGTTGCTGCCGGCAGATCTGCATTCGAGAAGGCCTGTTCCGGTGTCGTGTCGCCGTCTTTGATGGCTGTCAGGATCCCGCGCAAGGTCACCAATTTTTCCAAGCCGATGTCTTCGATGCCGGACACGCCAAGCGTTGCGCATATCTGTTCTTGCGTCACGCCGTAGGACTGGAATGCCTTGATCGCGTCGGCACGGCGGTTCGCCAGCGTTTTGAAGTCGCCCATCACAGTAGCGCGTGCGGCGTCGTACATGTCCGCCCAGAAGGCTTTCGGTACGCCTTTCAAGATGGCATTACGCAGCGCGATGGAACAGGCCGCGTTCGCTGTGACGCCGATCATGTCGGTCGCAAAGCGGCGGCCGGCTTTATCCGTGATGCGACGTTGCACCTCGTAGGTGATGGCGACGTTCTTTTCGAGGTCATGGAAAACGCCTTGGGCAGTGACAAACTCGCCCTGGTCGCTGACCACGCGGGCGCCGGCACGGCTATTGCCCCATGCGGAGGCGATCACCTCGGCAAAGCGTGCGCTCGGTCCTTCAATGGTCTTTCCGCCGCGGGGCAGGGAATAGATGCATTCACCGGCAATTTTCTCGGTCAACGTCACCATCTGCATGGTTTCGTCGCGAAACTTTTTGATCGAGCGCGGGAATTTGTGCGCCGTCGCGACTTGTTGTTCGATTTCCGACTTATTCAGCAGCGCGATCGTGCCGCTTTCAATGGTCATGACTTCTTGTTCTTCCACGTGATGCTCCTGGTGATGGTTTGAAATTGGTTAAAGGCTGCGTAGCCCGGGTTTGATCCGGATGCGCAGTCGGCGCAAGATCGCAAGCCAGCGCCCGGTGCGGCAGGTCTGGATGCGTGTCATCGCAGCCTCACCACCGGTTGGTCGAGCACCCATTTGCTGCCATCGCCAGCGCAGCGCAGGTAGGTCACGCTGCGCAACCATTGGCGCCGCGCATGACGAACTGCGGAATGGTCGAGGTAGTCGGTGCGCGGAAACAATCGGACGGCTCGCTTCAACAGTTGAGTGCTCATATGGACGCTCCTTATGGAATCGGTGCTTCGGTTGAATCGCCTTGTGGTCACCGCTTCGCAGTGACCACAAACCAGGGATCAGAGGCCCGAGCTACTTGGTGCAGCGGAAGCCAACGTTGCCGTAGTCGTCGTCGGGCCAGTCGAGGCCGAGATTGAACGCGCCGGCATAGTCGTCCGAGAAGCAGCAGCCGCCCCGGATGAGCGCACGGCCAGACCAATCGCGCGCGCTATCCGGGCGATACCCCAGGCCTTTTTTATCGGACGGATAGGGGGCAGTCGATTGCGACGGAGATTCGAGGGTGATGGTCTTGGCGATCAATCCTTGTTCATCGCCTTGGACGTCATCGAATACCCATTGGAAAACGTTCCCGTTGAAGTCGCAGATGCGGGACCCGTTCGACAGGACCAGCCAGCGGCGTTCTTCGGGATCTTTCGACTGGAAATCACCCGGCTGCGCGCTGCTGACGTTGCCCTTGCGGATGCCTTGGAACATGGTGCCGTGACCAACGCGGCCTTCGGTCCAGTTCTCGGCCTGCTGCGACGCGTTGTAAGCGATCGCCAGCCATTGCGTTTCGGTGATCATCGAATAGCCAGCGTTTGTGCATGCTTGCTTGGCGGATTGAAAATTGATTTTGGTCCACGGCTTGGCGGTCGCGCTGACCTCTACTTTTCCGTCGCCGCCGTCACTGCTGACATATTGCGCAACCTGAAAAGCAGGGACGACAATGCCGCCGGGCAGCTTGGTTTCAGGTACGGGAACAAAGCCCGGAGCGATCGGACCATTGCGCAACTGGAACAGCAGATCAGGGGAGCCAGTGACCACCGCATCGCCGTTCAAGATCAGGCTCTGGCCGCGGGCATCTGCATATTTATCCAAGCCCTCCCACTTGTCGACGTGGAACAGGCCGCGCACTGCATTGGCGCCGGCGCGGACGGTGAAGCTATGCTCTTGCGTGAGTTCGATGTTCATTGCTGTCCTTTTCAAGATGCTGCGTTCGGAATTCAGTGCCGGTCTATTCCCGGCTGCCAGCGCGTTTATGGTGTGTTTGCCTCACCCCCGATTTAGCTCGGAACGCTGTCCGCAGTTATCGAAATCGGACGCTACGTGTTGCTCGGTTGGTGCCCGGTACTCAGCGACCGGGCCCGCTGCCCTGCATTCGATCCCGCTAACGCTCTCAGGCACATATGGCGATCCTTCAGTGCGGGATAGAACTTTGCTGAATCACCGTGAATACTTCAGCACTTCTTTATCTCGGCTTGCGGCCTCGAACCGATGGGTAAATCGTTACTTCAAACCTCGCATCGCCAGAAACTCTTGGAAGCTCATTTGCTCCAAGTACGCGCTGGCCAGGTATTCGCGGAACAGTTCTTTCGTTGCTGGTCTGGTCATTTGGCGGCCTGTGCGGTTTGTGATTCGATGGAGTAATATTAGTCCTACTGATTTAATAAGTCAACAGTCCGACTAATAAAAAATTAAATATTTTTACGGCAGCAAAACAACAGGCGTAAAAAAACCGCCGAAGCGGTCAGGTCGTGCGGGGGAGGACGTAAGGGTGGAGGACGTAAAAAAGCCCGCACGGGGCGGGCTTCAGGTTTGTCAGGCAGAAAACTATCTAGGCGGCTTCTGGCTGCAATTGAACAGAAATGACAGTTGCGGTAGTGATTTCGCCGCGCAATGAGTGTGCATTGATGCTGAGATAAACCGGCTGGCGGTCCCACTCTGCACTTTGAAGCATCTTGATTTGATCCTGTTGCAGGCTGTGGTCCAGAAAACTGGCCATGAATTCTTTGCTGTCGCTGACGCGCTTTATTCGCAGTTTGATTTCGTTTGGGTGCCGGAGATCGGTGGCGGTGATCAGGTAAGTCCCATTCAATTGCACTTCCTGTGCCTCGCTGCGCTTTGTAATGCCAATAACCTTGGCCGTCGCGTTGTCCATCTCGACTGAATTGACGGTGAGGCTTTTTGCGTCACCCGTAGCGCGCACGATTTCGTTGCGTGCATCATCAAAGTCGGCTTGGGCATGTGCCAATTCAGGGGTATGTTTCAGGGCACGCGCAAATATTTCCAAACGCTTGGTTTCTTCCTGGCTGAGCGCCATCTTTGTCAGCGCCTTTTGTTCGATTACTTTGTCCTCGCTACGGTTCTTTAGATAGGCCTTATAGGCCAATAGGCTGGCGCCTGCGACTGCCACACCGACGATGGTGATTGCTAACAATTCTGGAGTCATTTTATCCGCCACGGAGGTCGCCAGTTTTTCGGCGAATTTACCCAAGTCTACCGTAATTAGCGAGCTGCCGCTCTCTACTTTAGCCTTGAATTGTAGATCTTGCCGCTCTTCTGCTGTCAGGCTTCGTGCATTGGTGGAATGATGAACGGTTCTGGCGTAAGTGCGGTTGATGGCATGCTGTATCTCTACCAGTGCGCCTGCCATGTCGGGCGTGATCGTGCTGTCATAGCCATCGCCTTCGAGTTTAATTTCGATTAGCGGCCAATGGTCAAACTTGAGTGTGAAAGCCTTGTCACCTAATTGTTGGTCGAGCGCTTTTTGGAGTAAGTCGAACGCGTCCTTTTCGTTTTTTATGATGACTTCATTCAAGCCGATTCCCCCTGTGTATTTGAATTCATTATTGAAGATCAACACCCATACCGCTTGCGCCCGTCGACCAGCTGGTAGCGACCACCGCGCGGGCCGGTGACACAGCCGAATCCATCAGCCACATGCGTCACGACCGGATGCCGGAACTCCCACGGCGGCATAGGCTCTTTGTCAGCCCACAGACCACGCCGCGCGGCGCGCGCGGCATTCTCGACCGCTGGCAATGACGCATCCCTGTTGTATTTCGGATAGACCCATGCCATGCCGCGCTCAACTTGGGAGCGATTGGCGTCAATGCCGGCGCAAGTGACTCGCGCGACGGTACGGACGTATTTGTCGATGGTCTGCGCCTGGTACCTCGCATCCTTACCCCAACACAGGTCAGAGAGCGACTGTTTCGAGCGCTGACCGAATGCCTGTTTCTTCTCCGGCGCATCGATGTCGGCCAGTCTGATTTTCAGCGGGGCCCGGTCCACGAGCAGCGTCAGTGTGTCGCCGTCAGCAATGCCGATGACTTGGTGGGCGTGAGCTGGCAGCATGCATACCAGTAGCAGGGCCGGGATGAGCTTTTTCATTACTAATCTGACACCCCAGCAGCCTTGCAATCGGATTTTTCGGTGATCTTCCAGACCTTATAATTTTCCTCATCTTTTGCCTGCAGATATGAGGCCGAGACCAATCCAGCCTGAGCACACGCATCCATCGCCGAACCGTTTCGCTTAGCAATTTGGTATTCGGCCACCGCTTCAGATGCGACGGTTTTCTCGATAGCTCGCAAGTCTTTGTCAGCCTGTTTCTCCATGCCGCCACCAAAAAAATACCAGACGCCGGCGGCAAGAATGACCAAGCCAAGGATCGCTTGTGTTGGGCTCGTTTTTTTATCTTCTGTCATGATTGCATCCCCATTTCGGCATCCTGGCGTGCCGCTGCGCCGACTTCAAAATACGTCTTCACTTTTCCAGACCTTGATGACACGGGCTAGCACTTCAAAATCCATATCTGGCGTAATTGTCCATGTCTCGAACTCGGGGTTGCGCGAGATCGCCCGTAGCCCGACGCCAGGCACCCGTTGAATGCTCTTTATGAAGCCCTCTTCACCGACGCGAAAAAAATAGACCGCATCGGTGTCAACGCTCTTAACGCCGCGGTCTACCAGTAGGGGATCGCCAGGATTGAACATGCCGAGCATTGACGGCCCGAAACCGGTCACAATGCAAAGGTTTTCGACTCCACTGTGATTTCTTACATTCTTGCTGACCCATTCCGGCGTTACGCGCCAGCTGTGAATCTCCCCACGCAATCCTTGCAGCACAATTCCACGTCCCATTGACCCGCCAATTCCAAGATATTGCGGTATTTCGACATCATCTGAATTTGTTCTGGCAGCCGGCACTGCTGCGACTGTCGCCGGAGCTGCGTACTTCGCGGCCTGCTTTGCCAGGGTTTCGCTGAAATCAGACACCGCACACTCGATCATGGCGGCAATTTTTGTTGCCGCATCTAGATTCAGCGGGATTCTGCCGTTCAAATATTGACTCAACGCACTTTGCCCAAAGCCAAGCAATTCACTTGCCGTCTCTTGGGAAACCTTGTTCCCGCTATCGCGCTGCCTGTTCTGCCATTCCTTAAATATTGACTTTAGTAAGGCGGCTTCGGCGCGTTGGCTTGGAGTTAGTGGGTTGGCTGGCATGGATTGCACGATATAAGCAAAACTAATCAATATCAATTAGTCTGACTGTTGACTTTATCAATCAGTCGGACTAATATAATTGGCATGAACCAATTCCAAATCATCAGAGAGCGCTTAGGCGTTACACAAGCCGCAATTGCAGATGCCATCGGGGTGACGCAGGGAAACGTGTCGCACTACGAGAAAGGGCAGACAGTCCCACCAGACGTTGCACGTCGTCTGATCGAATATGCCGAAAAACTCGGCCACGCAATTACTTTTAACGATGTGTATGGCATGGACCAAGTTGCCCATCACGAATCCATCGAAGAAGCCACCCGCAAGCGCAACGGCGGCATCCGAACACACGGCGACCATCACGACCGAGACAACATCAGTAAGTGATTTTTTGGCATGGCGATTTGTCATGCCTTTATTTTGTCCTTATCAATGAATCAACACGGATCAATTCCAATGAGTCAACTTGAACTGTCGATCAAACCACCGATGCAAGAGTTAGACACGGCAACGGTTGCCAAGCAGCCGACGCTTACCGGCTCGCTTATTTTGTGCCAAACGCTGGCTGGACTGGAAGACAAAGAACTGTGCGGCAAGGGCGGCGTCATCAACGAAACCGCCACGTGGTCGCGCATCAAGAGCGGCGCCAATCATTTCCCACAAGACCATTTGATCAAGTTCATGGACGTGTGCGGCAACGAGGCGCCGTTGATCTGGCTCGCGGATCGCCGTGGCTATGTTCTGACGCCAAAAGAAACCGAATGGGAGCGTCAGTCCCGTATTGAGCGTGAAGGCCGACTGAAAGCGGAAGAAGAAAACCGTCTGCTGCGCTCGCTACTGATGGGGAAATCTGCATGAATATCCAATCCCGCAACGCCATCGAGCAACACGCCCGCGAAGCCTACATGAACGAGCAGGACGACAGCGCCTGCCGTTATCCGTATGGCAGCACCGAACGCAATATCTGGATCGACGAGTTCGTCAAATGCGCGGAGCGCGAGGAGTTTGACGCATGAGAGCCGTCAACGGAGCCGGCTGGCAGGTCGAAATCTTGAACCATCCACATGGATGGACCGGCTGTTCACTCACTTTCAAAACGAGGGATGAAGCTAAAGCCGAGATGCCACTGCACGCGATGCACCGGCCTGACCGCGACTTCCGCGTCTACGAAATTCTGACAGTGAAGGCGCCTGAGCCGACGCCAGCGGAAAAGCTATGGGCGCTGTTTGGAGTGGCAGCATGACAGCATTGGTGGCCAATAGCGCCGAATCGCTGCAAAGCGCCATTGGCGAACTGCGCGATCTGTGGAATCGGCATAAGTTTCTGCGCATCAGCATCAAGGCCGGCAAGGATCGCAGCATTCCCCAGAACGCGATTACGCATGTTTGGTATGAGCAGATTGCGCGCGAGCTGCGGGAAGATAACGCGCTCGGCTGGAAGTGTTATTGCAAGCTGCATCACGGTGTGCCGATCTTGCGCACCGAAGATGACGAGTTTCGCGGTACCTATGACGCCGTAATTAAGCCACTGAGCTACGAGCAAAAGCTGATCGCAATGCGCTGCTGGCCGGTTACTTCCTTGATGACCAAAGAGCAGCTAAGTAAATACGCGGAAGCGATCCAGGCTGATTTTGTGCCGCGCGGTGTGCGCCTGGAGTTCCCGGCATGAGAATCCACGCCACCGCCGAAACATCGATCGCCTGCTTTCATGGCCGCGTCCAGACGATTTCTTCCGACCAGCAATCCCTGATTGTTTGCTGCATGGCGCCGAACAAAGACTACTCGATGCAGGAACTGGCGATCTTGACCGGCCTGCAGACGTCGACCCTGAGCGCACGCCTGTTCGAGCTGCGCAAATTAGGCACGGTCGAGCACGCAGCAAAGCGCCCATGCTCGATTTCCGGCGTGACGATCTGGCCGCACAAGCTGGCGTCTGAACAGCTGGAGTTGCTATGAGCGAATTAATGGAGATCGTTGACGACACCCGCGAATTCTTTGCGCCAGTGTCGTCTGACGTGATCGACGGGCTACTCGCTCAGTACCAACAGCAGCGCAGCTACATCGACCACATAGCCGGGATAGCCTCGGGCGACATGGGCAACGCGATCAACTGGTTTATCGACGGCAACCGGGACCGGGCGTCACACATGCCAGCGGTCGAGCGCCTGTTTGCCCCCGCTGGCGCGATTGCCTCGCTCAATTCGCGCTACTGGTCCGACACGCTGGCGCTGACCGATGTCTACAGTGCCATGCCGCAGGCGCGCCGGGACGAGTGGAACAAGTCAATCAGCGACAAGGCGACGCCGGAATACACGGAAGACACGGTGCGATCGTCGCTGAATGGCTGGCTGGCCGACCGTTCAAAGTTCTTCGCTGAACGCGTTGATGGCATCTTCCGCAACTTGTCTGGCGATCACGTCACCAACTGCCCGCAAGGGTTCAGCAAGCGCATGATCCTTGCTTACGTGACCGAGAACGGCTACCACAGCACGTCGCGCGCTGGCCTGATCAACGATCTACGTGCCGTTATTGCGAAATTCATGGGGCGCGATGAACCCGCTTGGAATGCGACCAACGTCATTGTCAGCATGGCACGCAAGCAGTCCGGCCAATGGCTGACGCTGGATGGCGGGGCGCTGCGGATCCGCTGCTACAAGATCGGGACCGCGCATCTCGAAGTGCATCCGGACATGGCATACCGGCTCAATCAGGTGCTGGCCGGCATGTACCCGCGTGCCATCCCTGCCGAGTTCCGCACCAAACCGAAGAAGAAGGCCAAGGAATTCCAGATGATGGGCCGGCCGCTGCCGTTTGCGGTGCTCGACATTATTCGCGAGATGCGCCGGGAGCGTGGCACGAACAATTACATGTTCGGCTATGGAACCAAGGAAAGCCTGGTAGCCAAGGAAGAGGCGCTTCGCGTCGTGATCGGTATCGGCGGCGTGTTGAGCAAGTGCGGCGGCATTGACTTCGAGTATGACCCGCAAGAGGCCATGAACGAGATAATCGCGTCGGGCTGCATTCCTGATCGAGTCGCGCATCAGTATTTTCCAACACCGGAGCTGGTCGCGCGCGCCGCCGTCGAAATGGCAGACATTGGCCCCGCGGACATCGTGCTAGAGCCGTCGGCAGGGCAAGGTGGTATTGCTGACTTCCTGCCGATGGCGCGCACGCGCTGTATCGAGATCAGCGAACTGCATTGCAAGATCCTCGCCGCGAAGGGCTTCGATGTTGCACGCGCCGACTTTATCGATTGGGCCGCTAAAACGGCCGATCGCTTCGACCGAATCGTCATGAACCCTCCTTTCAGCGATGGCCGCGCGCTGACGCATTTGCTGGCCGCTGCAGAACTGGTGGCGTCCGGTGGTCGCATCGTGGCTGTGCTGCCTGCCTCGCTCAATGGCAAGGACGTGCTGCCAGGCTGGTGCGTCACCTGGTCGGAAGTGTTCGAAGGGGAATTCGCCGGCACGAGCGTATCGGTTGTGATTCTGGCGGGAGTAAGGGTATGAACCGATCACCGATGAAAAGATCGCCCTTTACCCGCGTCGGGATCCTCGCGCAATCCAGCTTCCAGCGCACAGCACCTGCACGTAAGGTGAAATTGAAATCGAAACAGAGGGGCGTGACTGTCAACGAGCAGATGTATTGGGATCGACTTGCATCTGAAATAGGTTGCGTCGCTTGCCGCATTGCGGGCCGCCAGACGAGCAATTACGTGTCGATCCACCACATTGACGGCCGAACCAAGCCGGGCTGTCACAGCCTCGTTCTGCCCCTCTGCGCTGGCTGTCACCAGCAGGGCACCGGTAACGATAAAACCCTGGTCGCCATTCACCCGAACAAAAGCCGATTTGAAAAGCTGTATGGGTCGCAGCTGGAATTAAAAGCCAAGTGCGACGCGATTTTAGGAGTGGGAAAGTAATGGCTGGGGAATGGATCAAGATGCGCACCAACCTCTGGGATGACCCCAGGGTGTCGCAATTGTGCGACCAGACTGGTGCTAGTGAGGCTGCAATCGTCGGCGCCCTGTACTGGCTGTGGTCCGCTGCTGATGAGCATACAGAAAATGGCGTCATGCCTGGATTAAGTACCGGAGCTATTGACCGCAAGACTGGTATCCGTGGCATTGGGGCTGCACTGGTTGCGATCGGCTGGGTTGACGACACCGAAGGCGGCATCACTATTAACCACTTTGATGAACATAACGGCGCATCGGCAAAGAGCCGCGTTCTCACTGCAAAACGTGTCGCAAATCACAAAGCTAACGCTCAGGTAACGCTTCCACCGTTAGCGGAAGAGCAGGACACCGTTAGCACTGCGTTACCTAGAGAAGAGAAGAATAGAGAAGAAAAGAAAGAAACAAAGTCAAAAACAACTACACCGCCTGACGGCGATCTGTTCATCGGGATTGATCCGCAGATCGTCACTGACTTCAAAGCCATGCGGACCAAGCAGCGGGCAGCCGTCACGAAAACTGCGATCGACGGCATCCAGCGCGAAGCCGGCAAAGCAGGGCTGAGCCTTGCTGACGCATTGACGATCTGCTGTGAGCGCGGCTGGCGCGGATTCAAGGCCGAATGGGTGCTGCAGCCGAATCGGGCATCGCCGGCATCTGGGCCTGTCTCGCAACTGGGTCGCGCCGGCCAAGCTACCGCAGCCAATGCGCAACGACTGATCGAAAAAATGAGGGCCGAAAATGAACAAGCAAGCTGATTTCGTGAAGTTCGTCACGCTCTTGACCGGGATTGCCGACTACTACGGCAAGGAGTTGTCGGAGGGGGTCATTTCGCTGTACTGGCAAGGGCTGCAGCAGTACGACCTGAAAGCGGTCGAAAAGGCGCTGTGGGAGCATACACAGAACCCGGACAGCGGCCAGTTCATGCCGAAGATCGCGGACGTGACGCGCGGTCTGGCTGGGCGCACCACGGACCAGGCCGCGCTGGCATGGTCGAAGGTCGATGGCGCGGTGCGCCGGGTCGGCACCTATTCCGATGTCGTATTCGATGACCCGGTGATCCATCGCGTGATTGCCGACATGGGCGGCTGGATCAAGTTCGGCACGCAAACGGAGGACGAATGGCCGTTCGTTTCCAACCAATTCCAGACCCGCTATCGCGGCTACAAGCTGCGTGGCGAGGTGCCGGAATACCAGCCGGTACTGATCGGCATGTCGAACGCCTACAACGGTAAGGAGGGGTTCAAGAGCCAGCCGCCGATGCTGATTGGTGACGAGGCGAAGGCCAAGCAAGTATTGCTGGCCGGGACCAACGAGCAGTTGATTCAGATGCGGCTGGCCAGCGATTCGATCACCGATGGCGCGATCAAGCGGATCGGGACCGCAGCATGAAGTGTATCGACTGTCAGCACGTCGATTTTCGTGCATATCCGAAACACAGTGCTGCCGGCGTAGCGCCCTGCAAACAGCAGGTCAAGCTACCGAGCGACTTCATTGTGTTTGAGAGCATGGATCATGACCGCCATTGCGCCAAGTTTGAGGCGGCGCCGGCGGATGTGGTGGCAAAGCGGATTACATGGAGGGCGAAACAATGATCAGTTTCAATCTGCCAATGGCGCCGACCATCAACCACTACTACGGCAACCGCCCGCACGGTGGCAAGTTCATCAAGCCGGCCGGCGTCGCATTCCGCAAGGAAGTCGCCGTGATCGTCAAGGCGTTGGGGCTGCCGACACTGACAGGGCGGGTAAGGCTCGGCGTGAAGATTTCGCCGGCAACCCGCGCGCGTCAGGATCTGGACAACAGACTGAAAAGCTTGCTGGACGCCTTGACGCATGCCGGCGCATGGATTGATGACAGTCAGATTGACTACTTGACCATTGAGCGCGCCGCGGTAATCAAAGGAGGATCGATTTGCATATTTATTGCAGACCTGGGGGAAAAATGAACATCGGATCAAAACAGCGTGACGCCGGCATGGCTGCAATCGAGGACTTACTCGAGTCAGGCGAATGGCTGATTGTCAGCGAAATAGCGCCGCAAATTGATGTCAGCGTTGACGTCGCCCGGAAATGGTTAGGCAGCATGGTAGTCGCCGGCATGGTGGAGATGGATATATCTAGTCGCAAGATCAAGGGGCAGACGGTGCGCCAATACCGAAAGGGCGATGTCTCGGTGATCAAGCGCGAGCCGGTGGCGGTCCATGTGCATCGCGATGAGTTGGTATCCGCGCTATTTGGGCCGCCGATTAAAGCCTTGATTGTTCTGCGCCGCGCGGCATAGCATGCGTCGAGGCGATTACCGGGATCCGTTGGTTATCCTCATTGAGCGCGAGAGTCGGACCTGCAAAGGCTGCGCATTCGCCAAGGTCGCTTGGGATCGGCAGTTTTGCAGCAAGGGGCGCAGTTTCGGCAAGCGGTGTAAGAATTATGTTGAAG
>NZ_JBHRTP010000011.1:0-46928 GCF_042646465.1 Pseudundibacterium arcticum | reverse complement strand
CTACCGCATCTGGCCCTTCAACCGAATAATCAAAGTTGCACTTCGTATCTGAATCCGCGCTGTTTTAAAAATACACCTCGAAGTATGTGTAGGAACATGCGGCGCTACGAATTGCGACTTAGGGCCACGGATTGCACCTTACGGCCTTGAGAGAGGGCGTCCACTCCGTTGTGCGCCAGGCTAACTGGCATAGGAGTAGTGTGGACTTGACCCGCTTTGGTGGACACCTATCCTGTAGCAATGTAGGAGTCCATCATGCAAAGCCACAGAACCCCATATCCGGCAGAGTTTCGCCGGAAAATGATTGAATTGGTGCAAGCCGGACGCAGCCCGGAGGAACTCGCTGAGGAATTTGAGCCGACGGCGCAGACGATATATACCTGGGTAGCACAAGCCGAGCGAGACGCCGGCAAACGCCACGATGGGCTGACCAGCGTGGAACGCGAGGAGTTGAACCGCCTGAAACGGGAAAATCGCCAGCTCAAGATGGAGCGGGAGATACTGGCAAAAGCGGCCTGGTTTGCACGGGAGACCGAAGCGCTGCCCGACAAGGGTTTCGTGAAAGCGAATCAGGCCATGTATCCGGTTCACACGATGTGTCGCTTGCTGGAAGTCTCCGCCAGCGGCTATTACGCGTGGCTCGGACGTCCGCCATCGCAGCATAGCCGGTCCGATACCCAATTGCTGGTGCATATCCGGCAAATCCATGAGCGCTCGAAGGCCACTTACGGCATGCCGCGCGTCCGGGCAGAATTGGCGATGCAAGGCATCCTTGTGGGCGGCAAGCGGGTGGCCCGCCTGATGCGGGAAGCCGGCTTGCGTGGCGTCAGGCGCCGCTGGATCATTACCACACAACGTCAGGAACGAAACCGTCCGGCGCCGGATCTGGTGCAACGCCGTTTCCATGCGACTGAGCCAAATCGGCTGTGGGTGGCCGATGCGACCTACATTCCGACCGCTGCTGGCTTTCTGTATTTAACCATGGTGCTCGATGTTTTCAGCCGGCGTATCGTCGGTTGGGGCATGGCCGATCATCTGCGCACCGAACTGATGCTGGCCGCTCTCGACATGGCGCTTCTTGCCACGGCGCCCCCATGCGGTGATTCGTCATTCCGACCAGGGTTGCCAATACACTTCGCTTGCATTCGGGCGGCGCTGCCGCGACATGGGCGCTGCTGAACAGCACCAGCGGGTGTGACGACGGCAGGTGGGATCGGGGTTGCTATGGGCATATACTGTTATTGCGTACAGTATTGTATGCTAGGGATTGCCGCGTGCAAGATACTCGATATGGAGCTCGGCTGACTGTCGGTTCTACGGCCCTAACGGGACGCATCTCGATTGAACGTATTTTAATCCCCATGCAGATCACGTGCATAATATTGGCCTGACTAATTCTTCGTCGCTGCTATAGGAGCAACAATCATGAGCCCGCAAGAAACCCAATCGCTACAGGATTTTCTGAATCAACTAACCCAGGTGCGAGGCATTGCGAAAGATCCGCAAGCCGATGCACTGATTGCAAGTGCCATTGCGCAACAACCGGACGCGGCCTACCTTCTGGTACAACGCGCACTACTGATGGAGCAAGCGCTGAATACTGCAAAAACACAAATTGCTTCGCTGCAGAGCCAGATACAGGCAACGCAGTCGGTGCCAGCACGCAGCTCGACCCCAATGCATGGGGTAGCACTCCGGCTGTAGCCTCTCGGTCAGCAGCAGTCCCGATGATGCCGAGTGCTCCCGCTCCAATGCAGACACCCGTTATGCAAAGCCCGGCTCCAGCAGCATCTCCCGGGTTCTTCGGTGGTGGCGTTGGGAGCGTGCTCGGCACCGTCGCCGCTACCGCTGCTGGCGTGGCTGGCGGCGCGTTCCTATTCCAAGGGATCGAACACCTGATGCATCCCAGCGGTGGCACCGGATTGATGAATCAACCGGCATGGCACCGTTAGCGGCACCTGTGGAGAACACCACGGTCAACAATTATTACGGAACCGATACGGCAACGGATGACAGCACAAGCGTGGATGATGTTGCTACCGACGACTGGAGTGGGGATGATGGATCGTCTGTGATTTGAGTAAGCGCTCAGCATGGGCGCAATGATGGAGGCGCAAGTGCTCCCGTAACCCGACCACAGAGAGCGTAGTGAAGTGCAACTACGAAATGGCTAGCGATCGCATGGAAGAAGCGGCTTCCTACCGCGATTGCAACGCCAATACGCTGGCGGCGTATGCTTTGTGAGAATTTGATCCATATCATAAAAAATGACATCGACCCGGGTATAAGAAGACTCAGAGGTGGTCGAGCACCTGAAATTTTCAAGATTGATTAATACCGCCTTAATTCTTTATAACTTTGGAGAAATTTCATGACCAGTCGTCGCGAGTTTATTATTAAATTTGGCCTGGGGAGCGCTGCATTGGTCGCCAGTTACGGCACGGCCCAAGGTGCCATGGCCCAAGGCGCTATGGTCGCCGAGAACGATGCCCAAGCTATAGCGCTAGGCTATAAGGTGGATGCCAATAAGGCGGACAAGGCAAAATTTCCCAAGTATGCAGCTGGCCAGCAATGTGGCAATTGCGCACTGTACCAAGGCAAAGCCGGTGATGCGGCCGGTGGGTGCCCGCTGTTCGCTGGCAAGCAGGTATCGGCTAAAGGCTGGTGCAGTGCTTGGGCGAAGAAGGCCTGATACCAGACCTGTTCACGTAGCTAGATGCAATGATCGCATCGCATGTTCTCGGTACTGAATTGGTAACAGCTTGCCGGTCGATGCTGGTCAGCAGCGCCCCATAATCAGCGGGGCGGATCATGGCAAAAAATAAAGGGGTGGCCACAGTGCCACTCTTTTTGCGCCAAGCTTTCCTGCGTTGCCATCTGCATCCAATAAGAATGGACCTTAATCGGTCCTTTTTGTTTTTGCGCAAAACACGTACAAGTTTGCAGCAGCATTGTTGAGTATCGCGTCCGACCAGCTATACCGTACGGATCCACGGTATTGACATTCGGTGGCAGGGTCAATCCGAAATGAAATGATTACGGTGAATTGGATTAAAACGACACAATCGTCAGCAGTTGGAGACTCATGACGAGGATCGCAAGAGGTCCAAATCCCTCAAGCAATTTCCTTAGAGGCATAGGGCATGTTGGCGACGAAGAGAATCCTGATTTTATCGGCTGTCCTGTTGACGGTGCCGCCCGCTCACGCCGACAAAAATACGTTCGCTGATCCACTCGTTGCTCCGGAGTTGCCACACGACGCGCAGCTTCGATTTGAAAACTTGGGCACAGGATGGGTTGATCCGGTTTACAGACGGAGTGGCTTTGAGTCCTCATTCAAACGCGAAATCGAGGATGTTCAAGGAAAATATGTGCGCTTTGCGGTGGATCCTCTCGTCGGGTTGCACTGGGACGCTACCGGACACCGCCCATCGCTTATGTATCGGTTCACCGACAACGGGGTCATGCACTTCCGGGGATCAAGGCACGGTGCATCGGTAAACGCGATCTGGAGCTTCTAATTGGCTGACGGCCAACCCAATAGACGCCAACCTGAAGAGACCAACTATGCATGAAACACATGGAACCATCCGTCTTATTCGGAACACTCTTTTCAGAGCTTTCCTTATCGGCCTTATCTTCGGCTTACTGTCTTTCGGTGTTTACTATGGCGGGCGGGGTTATTGGGACGGGCTCATTGTTGATCGATGGGCGCTCATTGACCAAAAATCCTGGCACGTCCTACTGATGAATTTTTTCGGGTTAATCCGATTTTATCTTGTTTTTATTCTTCTGACGCCGGCGCTAGGCTTGCACTGGACACTGAAGCGTCTCGAGCACTGAGTTGCACGGGTTCGAACTGCCATGGAAAAAATTGAAAGACTACTTGGCCGGAGCCGAAAATGACTTTCCCGGGTCTGACATTTGCACCAGCACGAGCTTAAGCGTGTGTGTTGAGTCGTTATTGACTACACGCGTCCTCTTGTTGGCAGGCTCCAGCGTGCCCTGACCAGCCGTGAGTTCTTTTAATGGTAGACCGTCTACTTCCCATACCCCAGTCCCCTCAAGCACATAAATCATTACTGGCTCCGGATGTGTGTGTCAAGGGCTCGAAGTATTGGGCGCAAACTCGGACTTCAACAGTCTGGCCTCAACACCATCGGGAGTCTTCTCTTTTACGAGCGTCACTGCGGGCGGATTAGGCGTTTGGGCAAACACCGCCGAAGTTGGAAATAGCGCAAAGACTGCGGAGGCTCCGATTACCTTCAACATCGCCATTCTCCTCCCCTGTTAAATAAAATGGCTCATCTGGGAAATCTGTGGGTGGTGTTAGGCCATCCGTGCTGTCGAGAGTCGGATTTTTGGCGGATAGGAATGGATTGCAGATCCGGGTTGGCGCCGACTTACCCACCGCGGCGCGCGTTCATGGTCGAGATAGAGACCCCGCACGCCGCCGTGGATAAGTCTACGTTGCTGATGCCACGACCATCTCAGGCTGGGCATATCAGCCAATACGCTGGACCCGCGACGCTACTTCAGGATGCCGTCAGGAATCGGTTGAGCTTTCGGCAGGTCGAATCAAAGGAGCGCTGCTCCTGCTCCGACGTGCCGCCATGGATCAGTGGCCCTTCTCCATCAAAGACAGCCTCGATGACCAACTCCTTGACAGGACGCGTCCTGAGTTTTGGCGTTTCGTTGAGATCGCGGATGATCTCGCCGCCCAGCACCCACAGGTTGTCGCGGTGGAGGTTGAGTGTCTTGCGCGTTAGATTCTGGCTCAGCAAATGCAAGAGAAATGGTTTGAATAGCGCCACAATTTGCTCACCAGGAATCAAGTCACGTTTCTCGCCGCACCAACTCGTCGGCCAATTGAGCAAATCGGGACAATAGGCGGCCAAGTCCACCTCCGATAAGATGCCACTCAACTTTCCAATCTGTTTCTTTGACATGCGACTGATTTCGATCCTGAACCATTGCCACCGGTTCCCCGGCTTCGTGAATGAAACTGCACGAATGTGCGCCCACAACAAGACCATTGAAATCGATGTGCGAGCGCGCCGTGGTTCCAAACCGGTGTGTTCCGGCTGCCATCGCCCGGGTCCGACTTACGACCATCTGGGACTGAGGCGTTTCGAATTCGTCCCCTTCTGGGGCTTCATGATTTTATTACTATACCGCATGAGACGGGTCGATTGTCGGCGTTGCGGGGTTAAAGTAGAACAGGTGCCATGGGGTTGTGGCAAGCACCAGATGACGACCGCCTATGTGCTATTCCTGGCGCACTGGGCCAGGAAGTTATCCTGGAAGGAAACCGCTTTGTCGTTTCACACGTCCTGGGACAAGGTCTGCCAGGCGGTCGAAGTCGTCGTGCAGTGGGGGCTCGCGCACCGCAAGCTCGGGCCGATCGCGGCGATCGGCGTCGATGAAATCCAATACAGCAAGGGTCACAAATATCTGACGCTGGTCTATCAGATCGATGCGCAGTGCACCCGACTGCTTTGGATTGGCAAGGAACGCACGGTTGCAACGTTCGAACGATTCTTCGACATGATCGGCACCGATCTGGCAGGGAAGATCGAATTTGTCTGCTCCGACATCTGGCGGCCATATCTACGAGTCATTCGCGAGCGCTGCAGCAACGCACTCAACATTCTCGATCGCTTCCACATCGTCGCCAAAATAAATGAGGCGCTCGACGATGTGCGTGCCGCCGAAGCGAGAAAACTAGTGCAGGACGGCTTTGAACCGGTTCATTTTTTACCAAATTACTTTGGTTGACGGTTGACGGTTGACGACTGGCGCGCCGCGCGGGACACGCGATCAGTCGGGCTGAGGCGCGCAGATCGCGCCAAACTGGAGGGAGAGTGGTAGCAGGCGTAGCGTAAAATGAGACCGGCGAATGTAGGTAAAATCAGAGCTCATCGATGGTCGCAGAGAGATGTCATGACCTTAAAAAATATCTGGATTCTGATTAAAGCCGCGGCCTCATCTTGGGTCGACGACTATGCGCAAAGCATGGGAGCGGCACTGGCTTATTACACCATGTTCTCGATTGCACCGTTATTGCTGATTGTGATTTCGATTGCCGGACTAATCTTTGGCGTCGAGGCCGCGCGCGGCGAAATTGTCGGGCAATTGCAAGAACTGATGGGGCCGCAAGGCGCCCAGGCCGTGCAAGGTTTGCTCGAAAGCGTAAGCAAGCCGACCGAAAGCGTCACCGCAACGCTGGTCGGGGGAATTCTGCTGTTGATCGGTGCGACAACGGTATTTGGCGAATTGCAGGCGGCGCTGGATCGTATATGGCGCGCGCCAAAAAGAAACAAGGGAGGAATCGGGAGCTTGCTGCGTGCGCGCCTATTGTCTTTCGGCATGATCATGGGTATCGGTTTTTTGTTGATGGTATCGCTGGTGGTCAGTGCGGCGCTGGCCGCACTGGGGAAATTGTGGGGCCCACTATTCGCAGGATGGGAAATCCTTGCGCACCTAATTAATTTTGTGGTCAGCTTCGCATTTATCACGATCTTGTTTGCAATGATCTACAAATTCATGCCGCGAGTGAAGGTTGACTGGGCGGACGTGTGGATCGGGTCCGCCGTGACCGCTCTGCTCTTTACGATCGGTAAATTCCTAATCGGGTTCTACATCGGCAAGAGCGGTATGACTTCGGGATTTGGTGCCGCGGGTTCGCTAGTCGCCGTGCTGGTGTGGGTGTACTACTCCGCCCAGATATTTCTGATGGGTGCGGAATTTACTTGGGCTTATGCGCTGACATTCGGATCGCGGAAGGAGCACCCTGTCCCTGCCGCTGCGCCCACCGTTCCTAGCCAGACGACAAAAAAGCAGGCTGACAAAAACATGATTGAGGCGAAGCAGGCGGCGATAGAGGAGGACCTCAGTAAAAAGAATGAAAGCGGCACGTCGCAAGCTAAAAACTAAAGTTCGTCGCACGGTTGTTCAGCCCTGTGCTGTAAGCTTAAATACAGCGTCCCAGGCACTGAGAAAAAAGTCATCCCGGCGCAGCGATTCGATGGAGTCGAAATCGGACTGACCGGTGCATGATAGGCCCTCATAAGCTTGGATGCGGCTTGGGAATGCCACCGGTCCCGCTCATGGGAAATCGCAGATCGACGATTTTGATTGATCTGGGCAAATCGCTTGAGATATTGGCCGGTCAGGGAAAGACTGGCATGGGAGGTCAGATGGTAGGGCAGGCGTTTGATGTGAAAATCGGGCATGGCGAACTTCATGGAGATCCCGTTGCGCCGTCGTGCCATTACGTCTGCTTCATTTCACCTGCCGGGTGCACCGTATTTTGCTTGGAGACTGCGTGGTTGCTCACTTTGTGGGTGGGAGATCACGAATTCAGGGTTCATAAAAGCGCACGCTCTCCACGCCGCAATCGCTGCGCTGTGTCAGTTCACCGATTCTCATCCCACATCTTTCTAAAAATGCTTGACTCTGTAGTAGCTACAGACTGTTAAATAATGGCATTATTCCCGGAGACGCGCACTATGAGCCAGCGATAAGCCAAAACCTGCGTTTCGTCTTCATGTTCAGGAGAAGGACAATGGTTGCGGGTCAGCCCATGACCATCAGCAAGAGCACTCCGATGCTAATGGTGACGAAGCGACACACGTGGAAGGCCTATTTACATCACATCATAGGGCACCACGACAACAAAGATTTTGTCAGTTTTTATGGTGGGGTCGGCGCACAAACGACAGTGTGCGATGGCTTATCTCGGGAATCGCGCGCAACTTCATGGCGGGGTATGCGTTGGAACCTTCGTTTGGGCAAACCACTCGGACTATTTAACCGCAGGTATCCATGAGATGACATGACCACCGGAAATCTTGTCCTGAATTCGTTCAATTTCTGCCAGCAGGTTCAGCAATTTCTTTAATAGGACACAGCCATGCATATTGACCCCGCAGTGCATCGCTGACCTGGATACAAGGAACAAAGCACAACGCTATCAGCGCTATCCATGTTTTCGCAGGCGACAAGCGCCGTTGGCGTTTCCCGCCAAATTTCCAGACGCCTTTCACCTTGATGTACGTCGCGTCCATTCGCCAGCTCCCACTAACCGGGCGCTTATGCTTGCGGAAAACTTTTTCAAGTAACGGCAGAAATCGGATCGCCCTCCGATTGATCGATGAGTGATCCAAACACACCGCGTTCCGGCATCATTTCTTCCAGGTGCCTGTAGCTTAACGAATACGCTGCGTACCGCCTGATGCACAACAGGATAATATCTATCGGGAGACGCGATGGATTTCGGGAAGCGCTCGATAGCGAGGTGCCAGCATCTTGTGCCGGCATTCTGGCAGATGAGGAATTCGGTGCTGACATTCTCCGCGACGGGATAAAGAACGGCTAACCGAACGCACGCAAAGGGAAACAGATACTTGAGAGCCATTCGCAGGAGCAGCCATCGGATCGGCGCTCATGCTCTCCAGACGATGCGCTGGCGGACCATTCGGCTCACCGCATCCAGCGACTCCGGCGAGTCTGTGACGATCGCATAACAGCCTTTGCCAACCGGCTGGGCGATCGCGTGCCAGCCGGCCATTTCGGCCGCGCTGCCGCTGGCTTTCATGTCGCGTGCCAAGATCAGCAACAAGGTGGCGAGCCCGTGATCAGTCTCGAACACAATGTGCCATGCCATACCCCCCGGCACCGTGCAAAGCCTGAGGTAACGAAGCTGGCCCAGCGGCGCGGTCAACTCGCCGCCGAAGTCGTGCAGCACCTTGCGCAGCAGCGCCGGGTCGGCGTTGCGGGTGGTGGTGAAGGACTCTGGTTCATCGATCACGTGTTCGATGGCGAGCCGCGCGTAATCCGGGGCTGGCAAGGCTTTCCAATAAAGGGCGCCGGTGCCGACCGTGAGCAGGATGGTCGCGACCAGCGCGCGCCGGCGCGGTGTGAACGAGAAGCCGTTCTTGCGTCGCAGGATGACCCGTTCGGCCAAGCCGTCAGGCACAGGCACGCGCAGCATCTCGGCCAGCCGCGCCTCGCTCTCGTCCACGCTGTGCGCGAACGCATGGCACGGGGCGCAGTGCTCCAGGTGGGCCAATGCCTCGGCGCTGAGCCAGCGCGGGTCGGCCAGTTTTTCGCGGCGAAATTCGAGGCAGTTCATTTGGGTATTCTCGTTTGCTCAAGGGCGGCCAGGTGGGCGCGCAACGCGTGCCGGGCGCGCGTCAGGCGGGTCATGACCGCACCCACCGAGGTGCCGAGCATGGCCGCGATCTCGGTGCAGCTGTAGCCGCCCAAGGTCTGCAGCAGCAGCGGTTCGCGGTACGCGAGCGGCAGCGCTTCCACCATTTGTTCCAGCTCGAGCTGCGAATCGGCCTGTACGCACGACGGCAGATCGAGCGTCTCCGGGTCGTCGTCCACCGTGTCGAGCCGCATGCGCTGGTACAGGCGCGCGTGTTCGCGGCGCAGGATCGTGATCAGCCACGATTTGACGCAAGCCATGTCGTGCAAGTCTCGCCAGTGTTTCCAGGCGCGCTCGAACGTCTGTTGCACCAGGTCTTCCGCGACGAAGCGGTCGTGACACAGCCAATAGGCGTAGCGATACAGGTCGGCGCTGTAGGCGCGCACCGTCTGCTCAAATTGCCGTTCGCTTGGTCTGGAGAACATCTGTTTCTTTCAGCGTGCGCCGCGCGCTCGCCATCTGCACAGCCAATCATCGAGCGCGAGCTTGCCGGGGCCGTGGAACAGGATCACCAACAGCAGCGTACCCCACAAGATGTGATCCTTCAAACCTGCCGGACTGAGTCCGGGATACGAGATCACTGCCATCACGTTGAACAGCGCCAGCGCCAACGCAAACAAGCGGGTACCGAAGCCGAGCGCAATGAACACCGGCAGCGTCAGTTCTGCGGCGGTGCCGAGGTAAGCTGCGATCTCCGGCGGCAACAGCGGCACTGCGAACTCGTCCTCGAACAGGAACAGCGTCGCATCCCAGCTTTGCAGCTTGACCAGGCCGGAGCGGAAGAACACGTCGGCGACATACAGCCGTACGCCGAGATCGAACAGCGGCGCTGCAAGATTGAGCCAGCCGACGACCCGCCCGTAGGCTTTGCTTACGTCAGCAATCAGGTTCATCCTCTGCCTCCTTCCTTCGGTTCCTCCGCCAGTCGAAAGTCGCTGAAGGTTCCGGCCGGCATGTGCCACCGCAGGAACGCATCGAGATCGAATGCCACGTCCAGCGCCAGCGCGCGTTCCAGTGCCGCGCCCAGCGTGAGCCCTGCGCTGAAGGCCGACAGCAGGCTAAACCCGGCGCCGGACAGCGGCTCGATGTCGACGGCGAGGCCGCGCCGGATAATCAATAGGGTAGCGCCGCCGCTGTCGAGCTGTACCGCCTGGTCGCCGTCGTAGCTTAACTGGTTGACTTGCCAGATCCGCAGCACCGGATAAGGCGAGGCGAACAGCCGCGCCGACGGATCGAGCGCGAAACCCAGATCGGCGAAGCGCTGCGGCGGCACCGCCGCAAGTCGTGCGAGACCCAGCGCCAGATCCAGCGGCGCCGCGGGCGCCCGGTCCGCCGCTTCGATGATCCATTCGAGGCGCGCCACATCCGGCAGATAGGCCAGATCACGCGTCGCCGGATAGCCCGCAAGGGAGTTGCCGAAATGCTCGCCGAAGTCGTACAAGTCGCCGGAATACGACGGCGTGGCGCGGGCATAGGCGTCGGCGGCCTGATCGAAGCAGTCCGCGCCGATCAACCGCAAGATGACCGGATAGGTTTCCCGCAATGCCTTGCGGTAATTGGCCAGCACGTTGTTGCGGTAGATCGCGAGTCCCGCCGCCCCGCTCTGGCCGCTGGCGCCAAGCAGCAGCGCTGTGATGTCGCGGTCGGCACCGAACATGCCGTGCGCGAAGCTGTGCTGGAGCTCACGCAGCGTGCGCAAGATCGTGCTCCTCAAGGATGGCCTGGGCGCGGTTCCGCTCGTCGAGCAAGACCGCCAGCGGCGGGATGTCGGTGTCCCATTCGATCAGCGTCGGCCGCGCGCCGAAGCGCTCGAGCGCTGCGCGGTAGAGCGCCCATACTGGCTCGGCGACGGGCTTGCCGTGGGTGTCGATCAGGCAGCCCTGGCCTTCGTCGAAGCCGGCCAGATGGATCTCGCCGATCGCTTCGGCCGGCATCGCGGCGAGATACACCTGTGGATCGAAGCCGTGGTTCTGGCTGTTCACATAGGTGTTGTTGACGTCGAACAACAGAGCGCAGCCGGTGCGGCGCGCCACTGCCGCGACGAACTCCCATTCGGGGATCGTCTCGTGGCGGTAGCGCAGGTAGCTGGAGATGTTCTCGATCAGCAGGCGCCGTCCCAGAAACGTCTGCGCCGCGTCGATGCGCGTGCAAACGTGGTCCAGCGCCTCCTCGGTGTAGGGCAGCGGCAGCAAATCATTCAGATGGCGCCCCTGGATCGCGCCCCAAGACAAGTGTTCGGACACCAGCCCCGGCTCGATGTGCTCGATCAAGCGCTTGAGTCGGCCGAGGTGGCCCTCGAAAAACGAGGTCTCGATCGCCCCCAGCGACAGCCCCACGCCGTGCAGGCTGACCGGATAGTCGGCGCGAATTTGTTCGAGCAGTCGCAGCGGCCGCCCGCCCGGGCAAAAGAAATTCTCGCTATGCGCCTCCAGCCAGGCGATGCGTGGCCGCTGTTCCAGAATCTCGCGCAGATGCGGGGTGCGCAGACCGATGCCGACGCTGGCCGGAATGGCGGCTCCGGTGGCCGCCGGGCCGGTTGTGATGTTTTCGGGATTGACCACGGACACGGTTGCCTCCACTTGGTCAAGGGCGGCTTAGCCGCCCTCGCCACGTTACATCTTCACGTGTTACATCTTCATTTTCATGCCCATTTTTTTCATGATTTCCGGATCCATTTTCATCATATTCTTGCCATCGTAGACTTTACCGCCGGCAATCTTGTCACAAGTGCCTTTCGGCACGTAGACCCAGGCATCCTTGTCGCCGTCGACCTTGGCGGTGCCGGCGCAGGCGTTGGCTGTCGAGCCGCAGTCGTTCTTGCCAGCCTTGGCGATGCCGGCGCAATGCTCCATGTCGCCCTTGGCCGCGAGTGCGGACTGGCTGGCGGCGACCAGGCCCAGGGCGAGGGCGCTGGTAATGGCGGAGCGGATGATGAGATCGGTGGTTTTCATGGACTATCTCCTGTTGGTTGCCTGGACGGATGGACAAGCATGGCTTGTCACATCATAAGACCGGGGAGCCAGCCAAAACCTTACAGCCCAAGCCTTACAAAATTACTTAAACCTAGAAACGGTAGTTGGACAGGTGCGAGTATGCATTTTTTCGGTTTTCTGGCTAGACGCGACGACGCTGAAGGCTGCATCCTTCGAGGAGGAGCAACGCCTGCGGCCCTGTAGGGCAGGAGTGTTCCCTTGCAAGGGCAAAATAATTTCGTCGAAAGAAAAATCGACCTCTCAAAACGGCCGCTATGCGATTTTCTCGACATCGGCAATGGTGTCCCTACCCACGAATTTTTGTCAGAATTGCGTTTTTACACAAGCTCGGCCGGGTCCTGCCGGTCACGAAAGACTGCACCCTACCCCTTGCTCCCGGTCAGCTTCAGTAGAAGCGGACGTCCCCGGACTTCGCTCTGCGGCCATTGGCCGCCGTTCAATTGACTGCCCGATTTGCGGCCACACATGAGCGAACAAGGTCCAACCACAACTTTCGCATCGGCGAGACCTTCTCGCTAAGGAACCAGTCTCAACCCGTCTTGCGCAAACTCTGTCGGCCCCGCGTAGCTTTGGACGATCGACGCCTCGACCGCAGCGCGCGCGTTCTTGATGGTCGGCGACAAGTGGCTCAGCAACAGCCGCTTCGCCCCGCTGTCGCGGGTAACCTCGCCGCCGGCCTTGGGCGGCGCGTGCCATGAACAGGCCCGGCGGCTCACCTGCATGATCGACGTGCAGATGGGTCAGCAACACGATGGTCCGGCATCGACCAGGATGCGCGGCCGTCATTCATCGGGATGTCGTTATCGGGCAGCGTCCGGAACACATACTGGCCATCGGAGTACGCTTGAGCTCAAACCAGCCATTGGCACACGAGGTTGAACGTCCCGGGCGTCGGTTTACGCCCCCGCTTCGCGCATTCCCGCGGTCCCTGATTGCTGCTGCGGCCCCATATCGGCAAACCTGCTCAGCACCACCAAGTCCACCGGCTGAAGCAGACCGTCCACGATGCGTTCAAGCAAGATCGTTTTCGGTGCCTGGTAACCCTGAGCCACTGCCAACTCATAAGCGACGCGCGTGGCCAGCCCGCGCGTCTTTTCGATCTTGTTATGCTTTTCAAGCTTGGCTGCAAGGTTGACCACATCGCCGATTACCGTGTATTCGAGGCGCTTGCCCTCGCCGATGATGCCGAACACGATCTCGCCGGTCGCCAGCCCCGCTCCGACATCCGGCGCGATTTTTCCGGCTTCCCGGCGGTTGGCACGCCACGCATCGACTGCGGTCATGATCGCGTCGACCGCACGCAACGCGCTGGCGGCATAATGTGCGTTCCGCGTGACGGCGCCAAAGCTTGCCAGGATGCCGTCGCCCATGAACTTATCGATGTTGCCGCCATGCGCAGTGACGATCGGCACCAGCAGGCCCTGGTATTCGCCGAGCAGTTTGATCAGCTCGGTCGGCCCCAGCTTGGTCGACGCTTCGGTGAAGCCGCGCATATCGAGGAACAGGATAGCCGCCTCGCGCAACTCGCCCTGGCCCGCCATGACTTCCGCCTCGGACTGGGTAATGCGGCGGGCTACCGAATCGTCGAAAAACAGTGACAGATCGGCGACCGCCTGCTCACCCGATACGGCTTTGGCGAGCAACTCGCGCGCGCGAGCCAGCGCCAATGCGAGCACAGCGGTCACCATCAAAATGGCGAGCAGCTTGTCAAACTCCCCGCCGTAATGAATCTGTATCGAGCGCAGCGACGTCACATAGTCCCATGTGATTGGATTTCCCTGCGCGTGGGTTAGCGCGTATCCGAGAAGCACCAGCCACCCCACTGCCGCAGTGAGGCCCGACAGGATCACCCAGATCGGCTCGAAGCGTAGCGCACGCAACGCGATCAGGATGAAGACATAAACGAACTGTGTGCTTTTCAGATAAAACTGGGCCGGCTGCTCGTACTGCAGATGGTAGGCCCAGATCACGAACATCAGCACTGTCATTTCTGCGACCACCGTGAGGCCCAACATCCAGCGGGTGAGCTGCCCGGTCACCGCAAAATACAGGCGCAGCAGTGCCAGCACCACAAAAAGCGTGAGCCCTAGTGGCACCGCTTCGATCGGCGCATCGGGCGAGAAGCCAGGCGGCGTGCTTGCATAGAGCACGGCGAGCAACGCGGCGATCACCAGTTGAACCGCTGTTACCAGCAATTCACTGCGGTATTGCTCGTGCTCGAATTCGCGCCGTACACGCGTCGGAAACTGAATGTCGCCGCGCGTGGGCAGAATCGTGGCGAATAGCTTTTTTAATGGCGTTGGCATCGTGTCGCCTCCGTTTTCCTGACTTATGCGCGCGTACCGGCAAAGAGCCTTACCCCGTTCTGCCCTTGTGGCAACACACGAGCTTCCCTACCAAACAGTGCCCGAATATCCATCAGCTCCCACGATCTTTGTACAGGTACCGGCCGGCAGCATCAGCCATTCATCGCTATCAGCATCGTGCACCGCCCGGCCTGCGCAGGCGTGCTTTGCGGTGCCGCAGTCATTCTTGCCGGCGCGCACCACTCCGTAACAGCGCTCGCGGTCGAACGTGAACATTTTCTTCGAGCCAGGCAGCAAATGGGTGGTCTGCTGCACCGCGAGAAGAACGATGCCGATTGCACTGCAAATGGCGAGTGTGTTGCCGATTCGGTGGTCCATGCCGCCTCCTTCAGATAATCGAACAGAACACGACCGTAGGACACGGTGAGATCGGCGACGAAATGCGTGCCGCTGATCACTTTGTCGACCGACGGGTCTGCGACCGGTGCATTCCCATGCAGGATCAGAAACAGCCGAGCAATACTATGGCAGGTTCTGATAATCATGTAGCCGACCTCCGTCCTAGCTGAGAAAGCAGCCGGAGTAGAGTCAAGGTTCGCAAAGACTTTGACACAAAGGAGGCCGACATGAACAAGTTTAGCGGAATTGATCTTCATTCGAACGTTGACAGCGGGCGTTGCGGCAGCTGGGCCTGATGCGACTACGCTTGAAAGTGCGGGGCACCGCACTGATCAAACGTAGAACGCTATAAACAAAAAAGGATCTCCGAGGTGTGTAACCCCATTATGTATGGCGAGGTCAGTTTCCGACTGGCCGCAACCCCAATGAGCCACGCAAATCTGCTCGTGCGCATGAAGGTAGTTTCACGTTCTCAACTCAGCTGAACAGATTCCGGGACAAGCGCCGAAAAGATCGGCCCCGATACTGCTCCTGTTTCCGGCAACGGCATAAAGGCAATTTTGCGTGCCTCTTTCGCTTTTAGTCCCATCCCGTGTAAGACGGTGTACAGCATATTTTCAATATGATGCACATGACTAGGCTCGGTCAAGAGCGTTTCAATGCCGAAAAAGATGGATCCCAAAATGATATCGCGCGTGACTAAAGCACTCCCGACCGTGAATCGGTTTGTTGCAATACCCAATTCCACGTCGCGCGTCAGATAGACATCGAGTAATTTCCCTCGAACAGCGTGCTGAGAACCAATTCGCGTCAAAAATGTTCCCCAAATCGGGTATCGCGTTGCCATATGGACATATAACTTTGTTCCCATGCAGATGCGGACAGCTGGATCGTCAAATTTCAAAACTTCTGGATCGATGATGCTCAGAACTTCGTCACTCATTTCGCCGGTGACCGCGGCGAGTAACTCGCTCGTTGTATTGAAGTAATTGTAGAACGTGCCGCGGGCCACCCCCGCTGCCGCGATGAAATCGTCGATGACGGGCAGGTCCGGCCCTTTTTTCGCAAATACTTCCACCGCACTCTTGATGAGCAGTGCGCGGGTCTTCTCTCGACGCTCCATCCCAACCCGCGTACGGTGGTTTTCAACAGAGGTTTCAATCGGTTTATTCATAGAGCGTGAGGGTACCTTAAATCAAAATTTTTTGCCTTCCGGTTGCTAAATTCACTCCAAAAAACGAAGAGAAATATATTTTCAGAATATCCGATATTCATCTTGACACAAGCGTCATTATGAATGAAACTTGGTTTTGACAAATGTGTCAGTTCAACGAAATTATGGAGATTTGCTGTGAAGCTACTTCGATATGGAATGCCAGGCGCTGAAAAGCCCGGCGCACTCGACGCCCAAGGGCGCATCCGCGACCTGTCCCTCCTGGTCCCTGACTTGACGCCAGAATGGCTTTCGCCCGAACGCCTGCGCGCTCTCGCGGCTATCGATCTCGAGAAGATGCCGTTGGTCGGAGGTACGCCGCGCTTTGGTGTCCCAATTTCCGGCGTGCGACAGTTTGTCGCAATTGGCCTGAACTATCGCAAGCACGCCGAAGAGTCCGGCTTGCCAATTCCCACGGAGCCGGTTGTTTTCACGAAAGCGCTGACCTCATTGAGCGGCGCCGATGACGACATCGTGTTGCCCGAGGGCTCGGAAGAAACTGATTGGGAGATCGAGCTGGCTTTCATGATTGGCACGACCGCGCGCAAGGTCTCACGCGAGACTGCTTTGGATTACGTGGCGGGTTATTGCCTCGCCAATGATGTGTCCGAGCGGAATTGGCAGATCAAGCGCAACGGCCAGTGGGGCAAGGGCAAAAGTTTTGACACGTTCGGCCCGATAGGACCGTGGCTCGTTACCGCTGACGAGATTCCGGATCCCCAGATGCTTGACATGGAGTTGAGCGTCAACGGTGCTGTGAAACAGCGCAGCAACACTGCAGACATGATTTTCTCCGTGACGGAAATCGTTTCCTATCTCAGCCAGTTCATGACCTTATTGCCAGGCGACGTTGTTATCACCGGCACACCCGCTGGAGTTGGTTTGGGCATGAAGCCGCCACAATTCCTCAAGAAGGGTGATGTGGTCTCGCTGCGCATCGATCAGTTGGGCAGTCAAACCCAGCGAGTGGTTTGACGTAAAACGCCACATGTTCCATAAGACCGAAATTGGCGATGGAACGGAATCAAGGTTAGGACATAGGAGAGAGACATGTCGATCGAGAAACCGATTTCACGTCGTCGCGACGTGCTCGGCGTGCATTCCATTCACGAGTTCGTTTTCAGCGTACCAGACCTGAAGCAGGCGGAGCACTTTTACCGCAGCTTCGGTCTTGATGTGAGGGTCGAAACTAACTGTTTGGCCTTATTCACTTACGGACATCCTCATCGTTGGGCGCGTGTGATCCATGGTGATCAGAAGCGGCTACTCTGGGTCACCTGGGGTATTTATGCTGACGATCAGGATGCGTTTAATAAAAAGCTCAATGACCTCGGGGTGCGGCGCATTGCCGCCCCCGTCGGTGCGAACCCGGATGGCATGTGGTTTACAGGCCCGGACGGGCTGCCTCAACAACTGCTGCCGAGCGAGAAGTGCTCACCCGACACCAAATCCCCGCGCATCTTTCCGCCTGAAATCAGCAGTAGCGGACGCGCACCGCACCGAAGCCAGGTCAAGCAGGTACGGCCAAACCGGCTGTCTCACATCCTGGTTTTTACCGCTGACGTTGATTCCAGCGTGCAGTTTTACTCCGAGGTCCTCGGTCTGCGACTGTCTGACCGCTCTGGATCAATCATCGCGTTTATGCATAGTCAGCACGGCAGCGACCACCATCTGATCGCAATGGCGTCGTCTCCCGGATGCGGCTTACATCACAGCAGCTGGGATGTTACGTCATTCGATGACGTCGGACTTGGAACCCAGCAAATGTCTCAGGCGGGTTACCCGGAAGGATGGGGTGTGGGACGCCACGTTCTCGGTTCCAATTACTTTCGCTATGTCCGCGATCCCTGGGGAAGCTATAGCGAGTATTCCTTTGACATCGACCATATCGCCGCTGATCTGGAGTGGCCCGCAGGTGACTATCCACCGGAAGACGCCCTTTACGTGTGGGGATCGCCGCCACCTGACGACTTCACCAAAAATTACGAAATTGGCTCCGAGTTGCAACTGAGTAAAGCAGTTGCGCCGAGCGAGACTCCAACTATCAAGTAAGAAACGGAGAAACCCAATGAGCAGCACAGACAACGAAGTTATGTACGACGTCATCCTGGTGGGATACGGCCCCGTCAGCGAGATTCTCGCCGTCATGTTAGCGCGCCTCGGCCACTCCGTGGCGGTGTTTGAGCGGTGGACCGAGCGTTTCCCGTTGCCACGCGCCGTCTGCATCGACCACGAGATTTACCGCGTCCTGTCTGCGATCGGCTTGCGCGATGAACTGCCTGCGGTAAGTCATCCTGCGCCTCCCTACCGGTGGTTCAACGCAGAATGGAAAGAGCTTTTATCCATTGACTGGTCTGCAGAATCGATCTCGGGTGGGACCGACGTGAATTTCGTCCATCAACCAACCATGGAAGCGATGTTCGATAAGGCAGCGCGCCGTTACAAGGAAATAGATATCAACCTGGGCTGGGATGTCGTTGAAGTACGACAGACCGATGCGTACGCGGAATTGGTGGCACGCGAAGTCGATACCGAAAAGGTTCGGACAGTGCGCGGCCGATATTTGATCGGCGCCGATGGTGCCAACAGTCTTGTCCGGGCGGCCATCGGATCCAGTCAGGAAGATCGTGGTTTCGAAGCCGATTGGCTGGTAATCGACCTGCTTCCTAACGAAGGTGTGACTCTCGATATCCCGCCGGCAGCGCAGTATTGCAATCCCGCAAGGCCAACTACCATCGTACCTGCGGGAATCCGCGATGGACGCTATTACCGTCGATGGGAATTCATGCGCATGCCCGGTGAGTCGCGTGAAGACCTCGAAAACGAAACAATGGCGTGGCGTTTGCTGGAACCATGGGTGAAACCAGACCAAGCGGTGATCGTGCGCCATAAGGTCTACACCTTCCGCTCTTTGATCGCGGACACATGGCGCAAGAATCGTTTGATCATCGCCGGCGATGCAGCACACGTGATGCCACCGTTTATGGGGCAAGGCATGTGTGCCGGCCTACGGGATGACTGGAACCTCGCGTGGAAACTCAACCTCATTTTGACTGGACAAGCTGACGGCTCTTTGCTCGACACCTACCAGATTGAACGCAGGCCCCATGCTAGCGACATCATTGATCTGTCGATGTATCTCGGAAAGGTTATCTGCATTCCTGACCCAGAGGCGGCCGCTCGCCGCGACAAAGCATTTTTCGAGAAGACCGTGCAGCCGCCTCCTCCATTCCCTAGCCTGACCGGGGGATTGCTGGATCGGAATGCGAACGGAGAAATCAATGCTCCGGCAGGACTACTCAGCCCACATGGAACAGTGCGTCATAAAGGCCTGGTGGGGCGCTTCGATGACCTCGTAGGACTGGGCTTTGTTCTCATCTTGCGCAACGCCGCGCACGGCACCTCCGTCACGCCAGCCGATCGTGCATGTTTGGCCGGTATGAACGGCAAGATTGTTCATCTCGGAGATCAGGAAGATGGCAACGGGGAGGAAGTGATCGTAGACCTCGATAAGAAATTTACACCCTTCATGGATGGCCACGGCATCGTTGCAATGCTGGTGAGACCGGATTTCTATATTTACGGAGGCGCAACAGCGCCATCCGAAATATCGGGACTGATTGAGCGGCTTGCAATCGACTTAGGCAAGTATGGCTTCAAGAGAGCAGGTGAGTCGAATAACAAAGCCGAAGAAGGTTCGGAAGCACGGCTGTAGGCAGGAAGAGGGAAGCATCAAAGGCACAGCGCAGAGGCGCAATTCAATAATATTGGAGGAGAGACATGAAAATTCAGAAGTTCATAAAAGATGGTAATCGGCTTGGCGCGATATTCGCACTTAGTCTGATCGGCTGTGCTGCAGCGCATGCAACCGAAGGCGGCGGCTCGGTATATCCGAACGGTGTAGACAATTTCGCGGCGGGCGCCATGCCTCCACCTGGAATTTACGGGATGGTATTTGGCGAGCATTACACGGCAGATCGCTTAAACGACAAGGACGGGAATCGAGTTCCGCTTAACTTTAAAGTCACCGCGGACGTCATTGCCCCTCGCTTTATTTGGGTGACGGGTCAAAAAATTGCAGGCGGTGATCTCGCTTTTCATGCCATTGTTCCGCTGGTAAATCTCGATGTCAAGGTCGGAAACGCAAGCCAAAAAAAGACTGGAATTGGCGACATTACGACTGGTTTTTCTCTCGGCCACCACTACAGTCCACAGCTGCACACGCTCGCAGGATTGGACTTATTCGTTCCGACTGGCGGCTACAACAAGAATGACCTCGCAAATATTGGACGCAATTACTGGGCATATGAGCCGGTATATATCGTTAGCTATATCGACCCTAAGGGATTCAACGGCGACATAAAGCTTGGGTATACGTTCAATCAGAAAAACAACGGCACGAACTATAAGTCCGGGCAAGAATTTCATTTTGACTACGCGGCGGGTTGGGGACTGGGCAACGGATGGACAGTCGGTGCAGGCGGCTACTACTACCAGCAGACAACGGATGATCAACTAAACGGCGCGAACATACCAAACAGCAAAGGGCGAGCATTCGCAATCGGGCCATCGGTTAAATACGATAGTGGCAAAGGATGGTTTGTCACTGCCAAATGGCAAAAAGAGATGGCTGTCGAAAACCACGCTCAAGGCAGCGCGGTCTGGATTAAGGCTGTCTTCCCGTTGTAATTCAAAGAGAACAAGTTCCTGCTATCGGTGCGGCTTACTCAGGAATTTGTCTTGATGCGTGCGGAATATACAAGCTAACCGTACACCACTACCCAAACTAGTCAGAGGCTGGCCATTTTTCTCATTGTGATTCGCTGAGAAATATGGTTGGTTGAGGAGATGAGACATGAAGAAATTCAAGATTCCTGAAAACACTTTCAATGCTGGCCGTCGCGGCGTGATTAGAGCATCCGCCGGGACGGCGCTCGCCTTCGGTGCAGCCGCCGTAACAGGTTTTAGTCCACTGGCGTTCGCGCAAACAGGACGCAAAATAAGAATTGGCTACGTGACCCCGCAAACCGGGCCTCTCGCAGGTTTCGGTGAAGTGGATCGATTTGTCCTTTCCGGAATTAACAATTTACTTAAATCCGGCATCATGATCGGGGGGAAAAGCTATCCGGTCGAAGTCATCGTCAAGGATAGTCAATCCAATCCGAACCGCGCCGCGGAGGTGGCCGCGGAACTCATTCTCAAAAGCAAAATAGATCTGATGGTGGTTGGATCGACACCTGAAAATGCGAACCCGGTATCCGATCAGTGTGAATTAAACGGGGTTCCCTGCATTTCAACAACCACGCCGTGGCAGCCATGGTTTTTCACTCGTGGCGGGAAGCCAGACAAGGGCTTTGAATGGACCTATCACTTTTTCTGGGGCCTGGAGGACATTATCGCCGTCTTCACGAATATGTGGAAGGACGTACCTACCAACAAGGTCGTTGGACTCCTGTTCGCAAACGATGGTGACGGCAACGCATGGGGGGATCCAGAGCGAGGCTTGCCCCCTGTACTGAAGAAAAAGGGTTATAAGATCGTCGATCCGGGCCGTTACCAAAATTCTCAGGCAGATTTCAGCGCCCAGATCTCCGCTTTCAAAAAAGCGAATGTCGAAATTATTGCCGGTGTTCCAACTCCGCCCGACTTTAAAAATTTCTGGACTCAAGCCAAGCAACAAGGGTTTAAGCCAAAAGTTGTTTCAGTGGGCAAAGCGTTAGCGTTTCCAGCCTCGGTTGAAGCACTTGGTGACAGTGCTGATGGCTTGACCCAGGAGCTTTGGTGGAGTCCTAACAGACCGTACAAATCGTCCCTTACCGGCCAAAGCGCTCAACAATTCAGCGATGCGTACGAAGCGGAATCAAAAAAACAATGGACCCAGCCCCTCGGCTATGCACATGCTTTGTTCGAGGTCGCCATAGACGTGTTGAAACGCACGAAGGATGTCAACGACAAGGCATCGATCAGGGACGCTATTACGACGACCAAACTGAATACCATTATCGGTTCTGTTGCATGGGGCAGTGGTCCGGTCAAGAACGTCGCGAAAACACCTTTGGTGGGAGGGCAGTGGGTAAAAGGAAAGAAGCATAAATACGACCTGATCGTCGTCAATAATGAGACTTCGCCGGATATTCCAGTGCAAGCCAAAATCAAACCATTGCCGTAATCCTACTGCGTCACAAATTGCGCGTAAGTGCCCACCCTTCTCCCTGGCAGGGAGAAGGAGCTCTGATTTTTTTAACGAAGTAGGACTACCCAACTGTCTCTGAATCAAAAGCGCGACGGCCAGAGGGAGTTTTTCGCAAAACATGGATGGTGTTATGGACGCGATCAATCAACCAAGTAAAATGCAAGTCAGAGATTGGCTAAAGCATCGTCAACTCAAAACTGAGCCACCGCCCGACATTGAACAGATTCGGCGCGAGTTGGGATGGGAATCGGCTGAAAAGATTAAACCCGCTCCTAGTGCAGTGCTTCAAGCTGTTGCTAACATTTGAGCTACCTGATCTGGCATGACTTTTTGCAAGATATCTTGCAACTAGTCTGTTAAGGCTTTCTGCGCTGCTCTTCACCCCGCTGAGGGCCGCTCGCTACAGATCGCAAACAGGTTCTAACGGTCGATAGTTTCGACTTTCGCCCACTTTGCATCTTCGCAAAGTGGGCAGATGGAAAGATAATGAGTCCACTTTTGTCGGTTGAAAATGTTTCAAAAAGCTTTGGATCATTCAAAGTAACGAAGGACTTTAGCTTTCATCTCAATCCAGGCGAGGCGCTTGGTGTGCTCGGCCCTAACGGTGCCGGTAAGACGACGATCTTCAACTTAATATCCGGGGATGTCCGCGTCGATCAAGGCCGCATCTCGCTCAAAGGCGCTGATATCACCAGTCAGCCACCTCATCAGAGATGTCGGGCCGGCATCGGGCGCTCGTACCAGATTGCGCTCCCCTTCGAGGGCATGACGGTGTTCGAAAACCTGCTTGTCGGCGCGATGTTCGGCGCAGAGAAATCGGGCCAGGACGCCGACGATATTTGCGTCAACGTGCTCTCGCGTACCGGATTGCTGCAGAAGGCAAACCGTCTGGCGGGTAGTCTCACGCTGCTCGACCGGAAGCGATTAGAGCTGGCAAGAGCGATGGCTACCCAACCTGAGGTCCTTCTCCTTGATGAAATCGCCGGCGGACTCACCGAACATGAAGCGCATGAACTCGTCGAAATGGTCAACGACATTCGCAAAGATGGTATTTCCATCATCTGGATCGAACACGTCGTACATGCATTGATGGCCGTAGCCACGCGACTCCTTGTTGTCAATTTCGGGGAAAAGCTCGCAGAAGGCGAGCCGCGCGAAGTAATGGAGAGCGCTGAAGTCAGACGCGTCTATATGGGAATCGAGGTTTAACCATGCTCAGTGTGAAAAAACTAGAAGCGTTCTACGGGGACTTCCAGGCGCTCTTTGGCATCGATTTTGAAATCGGCGAGAGTGAAACCGTTTCGATCATCGGCTCTAATGGTGCCGGAAAATCCACCTTTTTGAAAACCGTGTGTGGGCAACTAAAAGCCGCCCCCAGTGCCATCATTTTCGCGGGCGAGCCGATTGGAGGAAAACCGGCCAACGAAATTGTTGCCAAGGGAATTGCAATGGTTCCCGAAGGCAGACGGCTATTCCGCAGCCTCACGGTAGAGGAAAACCTCCTTATGGGTGGATTCGCAAAGCGATCCGGGCCGTGGAACCTGAAGCGTGTTTACCAGCTTTTCCCTGCCCTTGAAGAGAAGCGCAATAACCTCAGCACCGCACTTTCCGGCGGCCAGCAACAGATGGTGGCAATCGGGCGCGCCCTAATGGCCAACCCAAAAATTTTGATCTGCGATGAGGTTTCACTTGGATTGGCACCAATCGTGGTCAAGGGCATTTATGACGCACTTCCAAAGATAACGTCTGACGGCCTTGCAGTGATCATTGTGGAGCAGGATATCGACACCGCAATGCGCGTTTCTGATCGCGTGTACTGCTTCATGCATGGCCGTGTTTCACTCAAGGGAAGATCCGCGGATCTGACTAAAAATCAGATTTCAGATGCCTATTTTGGCATTTAGGAAGGCTTATCATGATCGAATGGATTGATACGATGGTTCAAGGCATATTGACCGGCGGCCTGTATGCATTATTCGCCATTGGACTGTCATTAACTTATGGCGTCATGCGGTTGGTGAACATCGCCCATGGTGATTTCATCATGCTGTCCGCATACATCGCGCTGGTGTTTGTGACTTCAAGCGGAGTACATCCATTTGTAGCGCTGCCGATCGTCGTGGTGGTTATGTTTGCCTTGGGTTATTTCCTGCAGCGGACTATTCTCAACCGCACGCTCGGTCCCGACATCCTGCCACCGCTCCTTGTGACATTTGGCATGTCAATCATCATCCAGAACGGGTTGCTGGAAGGCTTCTCTGCTGACGCCAAATCGCTTAACGTGGGCGACTTGGCGACGGCAAGTCTTCATCTGGGGGAAAACCTTGCGATTGGATGGTTTCCATTCATTGCTTTTCTAACCGCCGTCGGCCTTACGGTTGGCCTGACGCTTTTGTTCAAAAAGACCTCGCTCGGCATGGCTTTTCGAGCGACGTCGGATGATCAGGAAACCGCACAACTGATGGGTATTAAAAACCGCCATGTGTATGGGCTAGCCATGGGCGTTGCGTTTGCTTTGATGGCTGTAGGCGGAGTCTTCCTGGGAATTAAGACTTCCTTTACCCCCGACATGGGTCCCAGCTTCCTCCTCTATGCTTTCGAGGCGGTCGTAATCGGCGGTCTCGGCTCATTTTGGGGAACTTTCGCTGGCGCCGTTCTGCTCGGTGTCGCGCAGGGCATTGGATACAAATTCAATCCAGGCTGGGGTATCCTGGTCGGGCACTTAGTCTTTCTGGCGGTGTTGGTATTCAAGCCGACCGGGCTATTCGCAAAAACACAATCATGAAAACTTCCATTAACTATGTCATTGAGCGCAGCACAACGGCGAGTCGCATCGGTTTACTACTCGGTGCGGCTATCTGCGGACTGCTTGTGTCCCTTCCATTCTGGGCTGACTCGAGCACATTGCGTCTTTTAGTGGAATTCATGTGTTATCTCGTTCTTGCGCAGATGTGGAATCTTTTGGCGGGATACGGAGGCTTGATTTCAATAGGACAGCAAGCATTTGTCGGGATAGGCGGCTACGGGCTGTTCTTGATGGCAAACCATGGAAATATGAATCCGTTTATCGCAGTGCTTGTTGGCGGAATCATTGCTGCGATATTGGCCGTGCCGACGGCAAAAATTGTTTTTCGCTTACGCGGAGGCTATTTTGCGGTTGGTACCTGGGTCGTGGCAGAGGTCTACCGGCTGGCGATTTCCAATGTGCCGCTCGTGGGGGGCGGGTCAGGTCAAAGTTTAACGGCCATGAGTGGTATCCCTAAAGCGACCCGTGAGTCGATCACATTCTGGATCGCAAGTGCGATGGCAATAGGTTTGATCGCCCTTATCTACTGGCTACTCCGCTCCCGGTTCGGGGTTGCATTAACTGCGATCCGGGATAGCGAAGCGGCCTCGGAAAGCCAAGGGGTAGACGTGGAAAGAGTGAAGTTCTACGTGTATGTGCTTTCGGCATTCGGGTCCGGTCTGGTCGGTGCGCTCTATTATTTGAACGTACTTCGTATTGCGCCCAATTCCGCATTCGACTTGAGTTGGGTTGTGTCTGCAATTTTTATCGTAGTCATTGGCGGAATCGGTACTATTGAAGGACCTATCCTCGGGGCTGTGATTTTCTTCATCATGCGCGAGATGTTGTCGGATTACGGGAGTTGGTACCTGATGGTGATGGGCTTGGTCGCCATCATCGTGATGATCAAATGGCCCAAGGGAATTTGGGGATTTATACAGCAACGTTTCGATCTGCGGTTTTTCCCTGTGCAGCGGCGGGTACATTTAATTGAACCTTCCTCTGCAGCAAGTTCCCAAATGTTGAACAGTAATGACGGAAAATTTAAAAGCGTCCTATAAATCTGCGCACCTTAATCGTCGATAGAGCGTGTGTTATAAATTTTATTAAATACGGAAGAGATTCATTATGGAACACAGTCAACCTGCCACAGGATTTTCCCACGTTAAGCCATCGGATACACCGTATCTCGCCGGTGGTTTGCGAGACTTCTTCACTTATCGAGACCTTGGTATTAAGGATGCCACCGGCGGTCGTGTAATTGCGCACCTGGTAAAAGCAAATGCGACGCCGGAGGAGGGTACAGGGTGGCACATCCATATTGCGGATTTTCAAATCGTCTATATGTTGAAAGGCTGGGCGCGTTTCATGTACGGCGATCAAGAAGCGCTCGTATCCGCAGGAGACTGCGTACATCAGACGCCAGGGCTCCGGCATTTTCTTTTCGATTACTCTCCAGACATGGAATACCTTGAGGTGGTTGGACCGGCGAATTTTGCAAGTGTCGAAGTTGACGGGCCTTGTGCGGTGCCAAAACCTCATCATTGGAAATAATTTCACAAAATCTGCAACGCCGCGTAGAGAGCATTAAAAATTTTGCGATGAGCGCGCGGGTCAGTGCTACTCTCCCTGATTTACCTCTATTGCGGCTATTTGACTGTCCCGTCACCCAGCGTGTTGGCGACCAGGCCGCGAAACCACCGATGTGCAGTATCGTTGTGATAACGGGCGTGCCAAAACTGTTTGACCGTTAAATCCGGCAATCGCACCGGAAGCTCGAACATCTGGATATCTGCCAGGCGTGAGAATAACTCGGCCAGCTCACTAGGCACGCAAGCGATGAAATCCGATGTTGCAACTAGACTTGGCACTGTCAGCAGGTAGGGCACACTGACCCCGACCTTAAGCTGCGCTCCGAGCTGCCGCAATTCATCCTCCAGCAATTGATTGGAGAGCGCGAGCGTTCCTGCCAATACGTGTCTGCTTTCGATAAATTGTTCAAGCGTCATCACCGGCTTTTTGCGCTTTCCCTTGCGAACTATACCTACCAGTGATCGGCGAAACAGCGCTTGCTGGTAGAGACTGTCGCCCATCTTTCCAAGATAGCCGATAGCCAGGTCAATCGCACCGTCTTGCAATGCCGACGCCAGCTCCAGTGAGGGTACCTGAATGGGTTTTAATGCCGCGTGCGGAGCACGTTCGCGTAGCGCGGCAAGCAGGCGAGGCAGCAGCACGATCATGCCCATGTCGCTCAGGCAGACCGAGAAGGTTCTGGTCGTCGTCAGTGCGTCGAATGCTTTCGCATCCCATATGTCTTGCTGAATCACCTCCAGCGCGTGCAAGGCGCCTAGCGCAATGCGTTCGCCGGTAGGGGTGGGAGCCATCACAGCCCCTGCGCGCACGAACAAGTCGTCCTGGAATAGGGTGCGCAACCTGGCCAAGGCATGGCTTACCGCGGGTTGGGTCAAACCAAGGCGATCTGCCGCGCGCGACACCGATTTTTCTTCGAACAACGCGCGTAAGACGTACAGAAAATTAAGATCCGGACCAATCATAAATGCACCGTATTCATAATTAATATGAAATTCATTATATAGATTTATATCTGTTCGAAGATTAGCATCCGTCTCAATAAATAAAAATTCAGGAGACTTAACGTGTTCGATTGCGATGTCCTTATCGTCGGCGGCGGTCCTGTCGGCTTGTTCCTGGCAGCGGAGCTTGGTCAGCGCGGCGTCAAAGTGCAACTGTTCGATACCAAGCCTGGCACGAGCAAACATCCGGCTGCCAATGCGAACAGTGCGCGCACCATGGAACATTTCCGTCGTATTGGCGTTTCCGATGCGGTGCGCGCAGCGGGATTGCCAAGGGACTATGCACCCGATATCGCCTATTTCACATCCATTGCGCAACATGAGCTGGCGAGATTGAAACAACCGGCATCGGGAATCTCCGAGCGGTGGGCAAAGGAGCGTGCATTCACCTGGCCGACAGCTGAGCCGCCACACCGTTGTTCGCAGCTGTATGTTGAACCCATCCTGTTAAACGCAGCACATCAGCAATCAGCCTGCAGCATCAATTTTTCTGCATGTGTAGACAGCTTCATGCAGGATGATGAAGGCGTGACCGCGCTGGTGTCCCTTGCTGCCACGGCGGATCGGGAGGCGCACACACGTACCGTACGAGCGCGTTATCTGATCGGTTGCGACGGCCCGCGCAGCTCCGTGCGCAAGGCACTGAATATTCGCTATGACGGCGTGGCCGGTGAGAAGCGCGAGTTCATGGGCGGGCAGATGGATGCCGTCTATTTTTATGCGCCAACGCTCTACAGCGTTACCCAGCGTGCCCCTGCATGGCAATACTGGACTTTCAGCCCGACCCAGCGCGCACTGCTGATCGCAATTGACGGCCATGGTCATTTCATCATGAATATCCAGCTACGCGATGGCGAAGCGGCCAATCCGGCAGCAATTCGAGATCGGATCGTCACCGCGATCGGCGCCGATATTCCTTTCGAGATCAAAAGCAATTCGTCATGGACGGCCGGCTATGCACTGGTGGCAGAACGCTTCAGTGCCGGACGTGTGTTCCTGGCCGGCGATGCCGCTCACTTATTTACGCCAACCGGCGGCCTCGGCTATAACACTGGCATCGAAGATGCGGCAAATCTGGCGTGGAAACTGGAAGCCTTGGTCAAGGGACACGCTGGTTCGGCGTTGGCAGACAGTTATCATGCGGAACGCCATCCGGCTGCACTGCGCAACACGGAATTTGCCAGGAAGTTCGCCGATAGCATCGGTCACATACAACCGCCGGCAGAGACCTTCATCGACGGCGCGCAGGGCGACGCGATGCGCGAAGCGGTTGGCCAATATCTTGCCTTTCATGCTTATCACGAGTTCGTCATTCCCGGCGTGCATCTGGGCACGCGCTACGAACAGTCGCCACTGGTAAGAGCTGAAGCAGGGCCTTCAACTCCGGATAGCGCGAATCTTTATCAGGCCAGCGCCAGGCCGGGACATCGGGCGCCGCATGGCTGGCTGCAAGACGGCAGCTCGCTGTACGACAAATTCGGCCAAGGCTTCACCTTGCTATGCCTGAACCGCGATAACACGGGCGCGGTTGCGCTAATCGATATGCGCGAGTTGCTGCCAAATTTGACGCTGGTTCATATCCGCGAAGATGCAATCAGTGATCTGTACCAGGCAGATTTCGCGCTGATACGCCCTGATCAGCATGTCGCATGGCGAGTGTACGGCTTCACTGACCAGTACGTATCGACCATGGGCGGTGTTGGTGAACGTGTTGGCATCCTTGACTAAACCGGCCGCAATCGCCAGCAGCTGACTGGGCGCGGCGTTGCTGTGGGTATCTTGATTTTCAAGCATCTACCAAGCCCTTTGTATTGTCAGTCGTCATTCTAGCGCCCTCCGGAAAACAAGCGATCATCCCAGATCACCGGCCTCACTTCTGACACAACAATCCGCGCCGCATCCGCATGCAGCGGATTCACGATTACATTCATCTCTTCGCGTGCGACCACCGACGGCACCATCAGCACAGCGCTTCTCAATTCACTCAGCCAGCGATCGCCAACTTCGCGCGCGGTGCGGCTGTCGCTTGCGTCCCATCCCGCTGCCAGCTTTTCGACTGACAGCGCTTCAATGGGGACATCGACCGGGGTCTCGGCAACGACAAACACATGCGTTCTCGGTAGTTTGCCGATGCGTGCGTGAACCAGGACCTCGAGCATGGCGCCGGCATAGCTTGCAGAGCCGTAAATTACGGGTCTGCCTGGACTATTCCAGCGACCGCCGATCAGCAGGGCACCGGAGCCATCCCATATCGGGTGTCGGCTATCAGCGATCCGATAGATCCGCATTTACGCCGGCAGCCCATAGAACAGCTTCCATAGCAACTCTTCGACGCGGCGCGCACCAAGCTCGGTCATCGACACATCGAGCGGAGTCTGGCTGTTCAAGAGAGGGTGGGGTGTATGCAGGAATTCCCTGGCGTCAACTTCAGAGTCCCAGACATGCTCAGCAGTGGCGAACACGCGCGCGAGGCGCTCGGCTTTTTCGGACTCATCTGGCGTTAGACGATCCCGGCGACGCTTGTACGTCGCTTCCGCGATGATCCTATACAGCAGTGCGGTACGCTCTTCCGTGTTGCGGCCGACGTGATCGACGCTGACGCGTAGTGCCGATTTCGGCAGCCCGCGACGCACCATGTAGTCGAGTTCGGAAAAAGAGTGTGGCGGCGGTGTCAGCGACATGACCGCGGCAATTTTTTCTGGTGTAACAATTTGCATGATTGACCAAGTATCAATTGATATGTTTAATTAAATCATATGATACACGATAAAATCGCCGAATACCTGTCGTGAAAGATCTGCAATACAACGTCAGCTGTGTGCCAAGTCATGAGGTCCGCCCGGCAATAGGTATACTGGATTGTCCAGTGTTGAACGGATTAGAGCATCGAGTAATTCGAGACAGGCCATTTCGTTGGGTCGCCGCGTAAACTATTGTAAAAGCGAGCGCGCGGACAGATGAATACCACCACATATCGTCTTCGTCTACAAAATCCATCCAATAACATATTGGTAATTTGTCGAAAAATGGTGGTTCTATTGTGTACGCTGACACAGGCATGCCAACATTCTACGTAAAGACGTAGATGTGCCAACATTCTAAATGGGGATTATTCCAAAGCGCATTGCGGAATCGAGTGCGTAGTTTCTCACCATACAGGCGCTGAGCATTATTCATGAATATGATATCTATCATGTCAAATTAAAATTAGCGATATATGCGGCAATGCACCATAATTCATCTGTCTCCTCCAATCTCCTCCAAGAATTGGATTTAGCCCGCTCTTAGCAGCGGGCTTTTTTTCGTACACAGGAATTTGGCGGGTGTAGCTCAACGCGATGTTCGGCGGCCACTAAATTGTGTTGGTGCCATGTTTGCCCACAGTGCGACGAAAGTAAGAAACGCGGCATAAGGATTTCCTCTTGACAAGAGTGAGCGCGTTGCGCTAGAGCGCCGCGCGACCTGTATAATATGGACCCTTTGCGACGGAGAACGCGATATGCCGACTACCCAGTCTCGATTGGCCACTCACGCCCCGCAGGAACCTCGCCTCAAGCAAGGTGCACCCCTCACAAAAACCGCAAAGCCCCGAACGAAAGCGCAGGAACGTGCCAACAAAAAGTTGTTGGAGGACCGCCAAGCGTGGGACATAGAAAAAATTATTGTCGAGCAAGAAGCCGTCGCGTCCAAAAGGAAAGTCAGTGACGAGGGACCTCGGTGGGACACGCTACTCGTCGCTTTGGACAAGCATGCGGCCGGGTCTTGGGCCCTGCTGGACAAGGCTTTGTCCCCGTTCTGCATGGGCGCGACAGGCCCAATGAATCCAAAGACCGGGCAGTATGTCACCGAAATAAGGATGGTCCGTAACCAGGTCGAGCAAGTGGAGCAGGTACTGGAAGGCATCGAGACTGTACTGCCTTTCCTGACACCTCAGCGCGGGAGTTACGAGTTTCGTATCAAGTTGCAGGGCGCCAAGATTCGCGATAAGAACTGGCTGAATCTGAGCAAAGACGGTAAAGCGCAGGTGTTGAGCAGCGTCCATCCTGCAGTCTCGTTTCACGATTTGCGAAGCGCGCTAGCGTTCATTTGCGAGAACAGACCTGCCGCGGAAAAGCTGCAGTAGTCTCGGCTAGTCGGCCGCTCTGCTGCGGAGGCAGGCAGGCGCGCCGGGGAGTCCCTTAAGCTCAAGCAGGCAACAAAAATTGGTCTTTCACGTTCCTGCCATTAATACTTGCACACCCTCGCATCCCTTGCTGGCAATAGCTTTGTCCACTGCCAGCATCAGTTATCCACAATGCTATCCACATAAAATGTGGGTAATTTCAGATGCCAAGGCGACGGGGGAACCCGGTTACGGTTGCGGGTCCGAACGCCATGGATAGCTCTTACATGGGACGAAATCAAGGTAAAGATGCTTTTATTGATTGAGGGGAGAGCCAAAGATGCCCCATTTTGAAGTTGAGCTTGACCGAGCCACGGGCAAGGGAGCCGGGGCTGGGGGGACTTTTCAGGTTGTTTCTATCACGGACGAGAGCTGCGTGGACAGGACAAGTCTCATCGAGAAGGGCAAGCAGTATGCCAACCTCCATGAGCTTCTGGTCGATATTGCTCGCGCCGTGGGTAAAGGCGTGGGGGACCTTACGCTTGAAGAAGTGTAATCTCGCGAAAAGGTGCCGCAAGAACCGATTTGCGGCAAATAGAAAGCGTGCACCCGGCTGGCGTGCTGAAAATACGTCAGAGCGATATCGATGCCGACGGTGGCAAGATGCATTATCTTCGAGCTGGCATTGCACTGGCCACTCAATCCAGGAAATCGTATGGCCCTGTGGGCAGTGTCTTCTATGTTGATACTGCAATGGCAGGGAAGGTGAAGGGGCCTGCAAAAGTCGTCCAGGAGGCATTCGACCGTCTTGATGGCGTAGACGACGCCCTCAATCACGCGATTCAAAAAATGCATATAATCAGCACGAACACGAGCAATCCGCCTGCCGAAACACATTTGTATAACAAGGAAACATCATGATTGATACGACCTTTGGTTCTGGCGCTGTAGCGACCAGAACAACGGTGCTGCAGAACACCTATCGGCTGTTGTCGCTGACCCTCATCTGGAGCGCGCTGACTGCCTACCTTGGCATGCTTTTTCCGGTAGGCGGCTTGGGCATGCTGGGCATCATGGTGCTCGCAATTGGCCTTTTGTTTGCGACTCGCGCTTACAGCAACAGCGGTGCCGGGGTGTTACTGGTTTTCGGGTTCACCGGACTGATGGGCTTTAGCCTTGGGCCAACGATGAATCACTACCTGAGCTTGCCACACGGCTCAGAAATTGTTGGCACGGCGCTGTTAGCGACAGGGGCTGCATTTTTTGGACTCTCCGCCTACGTGCAGGTGACCAAGAAGGACTTCGCGTTCCTGGGCGGCTTCCTGATGGTTGCACTCATCGGATTGCTGGTGGTGAGCCTGGTAGGCATGTTTTTCCCGACACCCGCGCTGAGCTTGGGGCTGGCTTATGTCAGCGTGCTGATTTTCGGCGGCTATATCCTGTATGACACGAGCAATATCATCGCCGGCCGCCAGACGAACTACATCATGGCGACCATTAGCCTGTACCTGGATATCCTGAACATGTTCTTGGCGATGCTTCGAATTGTAACGGGGTCGCGCGACTAACTGAACGAACCGCACCTAGGGCCCGCACCCGGAAACGTTGCGGGCTCTTTTCTGTGCCGGCGACATCTTTACGTTGTATCCAGTATGCGCATTTTCGAGTGACCCGGCTGGCTACTCCGAACACCTGCATTCAATGGTTTCGCGAGAGCCAAGCACTGGTCAACGCAGATTGAGCATATGGCTCAATTCTGCGCGAGCGTCAACAGCACATTAACCGACTGGCCCGAACAAGTTTTTTTGAAACAGACCTGGGGGCCAAGATTGGGCTGAAGGCAGTTCGGGCCTTAAGCAGCTTTGATGTTCGAAGCCTGCTTGCCCTTAGGGCCTTGCGTAATGTCGAACTGAACTTTTTGACCTTCTTTCAGGGTCTTGAAGCCGTCCATGGTGATTGCTGAAAAGTGGGCGAACAAATCCTCACCGCCGTCATCTGGTGAGACAAATCCGAAACCCTTGGAATCATTAAACCACTTTACTGTACCGGTTGCCATAATGCGTCTTTCAAAAATTGAATACATGAGCGATAGTTGGTAAAAAAACATTACCCGCCCTCCGGCACGTTCGAACTCCGCCCAGACTTAATCTCGAAACGTGTTGAGATAAGTATAGCGCGCAGTATTGCAGTAAAGGTTGCTTTTTTGATAGGGCGAAGCCCAGGGTTTACCCATCGTTACCGATTGCCCTGACATCCCCGGTGTTACGTCAGATCACGCAGGCGGAAATCGCAACTGAGAAAAATTGCGTCCATTTAGAATAGCTCTGCGCTCGACTTCTGCCGCCGACTCCAGCCAACCCTTTTGTTCCAGAAATATCAGAAAAGCGCGCGTACTCACTTTGCGGCAACTGTCCGGCAACAGAAAGGCGGTACGGGCAATCTTGTGATCTTCAAACAGGAATACACCGGTAGGCGGTGGATCGATCAGCGCGAAGTCGCTCATCGCTTCTTGTATGGCGAGTTCGCCCAGGTTCGACTTTCTCGGGGCCGTAGCGCCGGTGGTCTGCACTTGTTGGAAGTGCTTGAGTGTTTTGGTGGGCACGACATGCAACTTATTCGCTTTGACCCACGCCGCGATAGCTTGGCTTGTGGGTGTCTGATTGCGCGTGACCTCATGCAGCACCATGTCCACGATTTGCACTGACCATCCAGGCCTGAATAGCGCATCAAGCGCATCCGCATAGGCCAGCGTAATGAGTGGCCCTGCATCCGGCAATAGCAGGATTGTTGTGTCGGCGTTCATGCGCCCGATTACGGCGCTAATGCGTGAAGGCTGTCCACCATGCTTTGCGTCGTGGGTTCCGGCAAGCGCGGCATAGGAAGGTGTGCCTGCGCCATCAACAAAAACAGATCTTCCTGGCTGTCGATCCCCAAGGCAGTCATTGCGACATGATCGCCCGCGCGTCCCAACGAGAAATCCAGCAGCGTTTTGAAATTCTGATTGTCCGACGCCTCTGCCGCTTCAAAAGTTTCCACCAGATAACGCAGTTCGGCATTGAATAATGCGTTGACCGATGTATCCGACTTGGCGGCAATGATCTTGGCGCGCTTGAGCAACTCGCGGTCCACCGCCCCGGTAAAATTAACAGTTTCTGCCATGACGGTCTCCCCTAATGAGTGTACACATAGATAAGTGTAGCACAGAATCAAGTGTGCATTGCTTCGCCTAGCTGTAACGGATCGCATTTGAAAACGACCGGGCTCCCATTTGACGCCGTTTTTGGCTCAGATTAACTGCGACTGATAGAGCACGCTGGCTCACATTATCTGCAAATGAGCTTGCATTTATCAGCCACGGCTCGCATTCCGTGGCAGTGGGATCGCAATAATTGCAAATGAAATGCCTGGCTCCAGACCATCCACCATCGACGCAATGCAGCGAGTCTCTGAATACAATCCGGCGGTCCGCTGAGCGCAGGGTTGGGCGTCACGGTGCCCGTGCGCCGCAACCGCGATATATTCGACTGCCAGCAAATCGCTGTGGGGCGTTACCTGTCAATTGACGGACCTGCACCGTGACCTGTCTCGCGGAAAGTGCTCGTTCTGAACGTGCGCGTTCTTGACGAGACGTTTCAATATTGAGAAATGTCGGTGTTCTGCCATATAGTAAGAAAACGGGCCGCAAGCGCGGCCCGTTCAAATACTGGCAATTTGTTTTTTATTTCGCCGCTGCTTTTTTGACGACTTGCGTCAACTGGTCCGAGGCTGCGGTGACATGGGCGTCCGTCGCTTCGACGGCTTGTTTTGCGGCGCTGTTCATTTGCTCGTAACCGGCATGTGCGTTCGCGACGGACGATTTCAGCATTGCCATCACGTTTTCAGAACCGGCTGGCGCGTTCTTTGCGATGTCGTCCACCAAGGCGCTTATCTTGCTCTGGACTTCGGCGACTTGCGCGTCGGCGACCTTGGAAAACTCCGCTTTCGTGGCGGACACGATGTCCGTCAACTGACGGCCGTAGGCAGCAACTTTTTCTGCGTTGGGCGTGGTGTATGCAGTTGCCAGCGAGAAGAAGGCTTGCGGGTCTTTCGCTGCCAACAAGTCCTTCGCTGCGGCTGCCGTGTCCGCGGCGGATGCTTTGGCAACTTCCATGTTCAATGCAACAAGCTTTTCTGTTCCGTGCACCGCGATGCTCGTCAGCGCGCTCAATGCAGCGAGCTGGGATTCAAAAAAGGCTTTGCTTGCAGACGTATATTGTTCTGTATTCGAAAACATGACTTCTCCTGGGGTAGGGATTTGACTGCGCTGACACCGGATACATCTTGTGCGGGGCAGCAAATCATAGGGCGTCCATGCGATTGTGTCTAACGGTTTTTCCCAAGCCTACTTGTTGTTTTTTAGGCAATCTATGCGTTCTGCGATAGGGGGAATGATGGATCTATTTGCGTCGCAGATCGACCCGCTGGCCCTTGTGTTTTTGATGGCTGGAAGCAACTATTTCGATGTTATGGGCGGGGACAGCGCGACTCCGGGATTCTGTGCTCGTACGAGTAAGAGGGGCAAATCAGGAATCGCCTTCTCGTTGCCCTGTTCGTCTGCGATATTGCTCAAGGCGTCATTCAGCAAAGCATTCAGGGCGGTGATGGTAGGCGCCGGGCAAGGCAGACGAAATGAATCGTCTTAAAAAAGCAACGGAAGCTAAGATTGCCGCTAACCCAGTACGAGAAAACCGGGGTTTCCGATAGGATAGGTTAGGATGGAATGAGAGGCAAAGCGGGGATGGCAACAACTATTGAAACGAACGCTGGGCGGGAATGAATAAGAATTTAATGGCAATTCAATAGCGTGGCACCGGAGGTAGTGTGTCAGTGGTACTTTACTCAAACGACCTGGTGCTTGACGTCTATCCCAAAGCGGTGACGATTGACATTCGTGTGGGGGACTGGAAGGCCTATTTACATCACATCACAGGTCACTACGACAACAAAGATTTTGTCAGTTCTTATGGTGCGGTCGGCGCGTACAAACGACAGTGTGCGATGGCTTATCTCGGGAACCGCGCGCAACTTCATGGCGGGGTATGCAGCAGGACACAGCCACGCATTTTGACCCCGCAGTGCATCGCTGACCTGGATACAAAGAACAAAGCACAACGCTATCAGCGCTATCCATGGTTAGAGAAATTGCTGAACCTGCTGGCAGAGGTTGAACGAATTCAGGACAAGATTTCCGGTGGTGATGTCATCTCATGGAAAATAGTCGGGGGTGTACTGAAGTTTGTGTAATCGGTCATTTGGCAGGACATTGCCACCTACGAGGAAAATATGACCAAACGCAAAGTGGTACAACCCGACCTGATCGATCTTTTGCTCGCCGATTACCAGAAACGGAAGACCTGATCGGCGAGAACGGGATTTTAAAGCAGCTTACCAAAGCCATTGTGGAACGCGCCTTGCAAGCCGAACTGGCTGCCCACGTGGGCCACGACAGCATGAAGCCGTGGCTAACGAGAGCGGCAACACCCGTAACGGCAGCAGCGCCAAAACGCTCAAAGGCGATTTTGGCGCCTTGCCCGTCAAGATTCCACGGGACCGCGACGGCAGCTTCGAGCCCCAGCTCATTGGCAAACATCAGACCCCCTGGCCCAGCTTCGACGACAAGATTCCGATATCCTGAAAGCGAAGATACTGATCGTCGATGATCAGGAAGCAAACGTCGCGTTGCTGGAGCACATATTCGCCGGCGCCGGCTACACTTCCGTATCATCCACAATGGACGCGCGCGCGGTGTTCGAACCGACTAATTCACTGCAGCTATTCGGGCGCCATTGTCAAGAACGGTGCAGCCGCAACGCTTACGACTGTCAGGTAACGCGCATGTTAGCTGCTGCCGGCAGTCGCCTGTAAGGCTATCGCTGCTTGCCGCAGGCAAACAGATGCGAGAGAATAGGCTCTGGCATTGCATTTCATGCATCCAGCCATTTCCGTGGCCTCGGGTCACTCTTTCCTTTAAGGTCTTACATGAATCGCTTAGAACTCGCTGAAAAGATTGCAATCAAACATGAACTGTCGAAAGCTGAGGCCGCGCGCATCATTGCGACTATCACAGAGACCATTGTTGCCACCGTCAAGAAAGGCGATACCGTCGGTATTGTCGGCTTCGGCACTTTCAAGCAGATGAGCCGCGCAGCGCGCGCTGGATTCAACCCGAGCAAGGGCACGAAAATTAAGATTCCGGCCGGCAAAGTCCCGAAGTTCGTACCGGGCGCAGGTTTCAAGGATGCTGTCGACCCGAAAGCGGCGAAGCGCAGAGCAGGGAAGTAGAGCGCGAGCTTGATAAGGTGCTTGATAGGGCGCTGATGCAGTGAGTATCAAGTAGGCCTTGGACGTCGCGCCTAGGGGTAAAGCTAATGTTTACGTGTTAAAAATACGACGACGACATTTCATACAAGACCCGCGTTGAGCTTCGCTCTCGCGGGTTTTTTCTTGTCAGATTCGATGCCACCGGATGCCGAGCATTATCTGGCTTGGCCACGTCGGCTCCTATCTACGATGGCGGGATATCCATTTGTGTCTATGCTACATAAGGTAGGCGGGCTGTTTCGTCTTCAAAGCCAGCTGGGGCTCTGGAGCTGTAGGCCGAGGTCCATCATCTACCATCAGGAGGAGGTATGCGCATACTGGTCGTTGGAGCCGCAGGGCTCCTTGGAAAAGAAATTGTCGGTCTGTTGTCCGCTGAGCGGGAGGTGATAGGTGCCAGCCGTAAGGGCTCGGCGGTCTCTGTGGACATTTCCGACAAGCAGTCAATTTTGGCGATGTACAAACAAGTGGGCACGGTTGACGCCATGGTCTGTGTGGCGGGCACAGCGAAATTCGGAGCGAAATTCGCTCCGTTGATTACCATTACCGACGATGATTTTGCGTTCAGCCTTGCCAATAAGCTGATGGGCCAGGCCAACTTGGTCCGGTATGGTGTTCCGTACATAGTCCAGGGCGGCTCGATTACGCTGACCAGTGGCCTGCTCGCGCAACACCCAATGCCCGGTGCTGCAGTGAGCACCGTGAACGCTGGCATCGAGGCGTTTGGTCGGGCGGCGGCACTTGAACTGCAAGGCATGATTCGCGTAAATGTCGTTAGCCCTGGATGGGTGTCGGAGACCCTCGAAGCGATGGGTCGCGACCCCGACAAGGATCCGCTAATTCGCACCTTCGGTGCGTAACGGGAATCCTGCTTGGCGAGTCCAGACGCCTGCCACCTCCCAACTGCGCAGGCGAGCGACACACATGGTGCGCCTGCACTTTTCAAGCTTTGAGCCGATATCCGGTCTTGAATATCCACCAGACCACCGCGACGCAAAGTCCTAGGAAAGCTAATGCCATACCGGCGCTGATCAACACGTTGACGTCGGAAACATCATAAAAACTCCAGCGAAAACCACTGATCAGATAAACCACCGGATTGAATAATGCAATCTTTTGCCAGAAAGGCGGCAGCATACTAATCGAGTAAAAGCTGCCTCCGAGAAAAGACAGTGGTGTTACGATCATCAACGGGATCAGCTGTAGTTTCTCGAAACCGTCGGCCCAGATGCCGATAATGAAACCAAACAGGCTAAACGTCACGGCAATTAGTACTAGGAACGCGAACATCCACAGCGGGTGCGCAATCTCGAACGGGATAAATAGCCACGCGGTAGCCAGAATCAGCAGCCCGAGAATGATCGACTTCGTGGCTGCAGCACCGACGTAGCCCCCAACAATCTCAACGCTGGAAATAGGTGCAGAGAGAACTTCGTAAATGGTGCCGGAAAACTTCGGCATGTAGATGCCGAAGGAGGCGTTGGCGGTGCTCTGCGTCATCAGCGACATAATGATCAAGCCAGGGATAATAAAGGCGCCGTAACTGATGCCGTCAATGTTGACCATATGCGCACCGATCGCAGCGCCGAATACAACAAAGTAAAGCGCTGTCGAAATTACCGGTGATGCGATGCTCTGCATTAGCGTTCGCCCGGTGCGCGCCATCTCGAACACGTAGATCGCGCGAATAGAGTGAATGTTCATGGTTATGCTTTCACTAGGCTGACGAAAATTTCTTCGAGCGAGCTTTGACTGGACTGCAGATCCTTGAAGTCGATACCATGCTCACTCAGTTGCCGCAACAGGCTTGCGATCCCCGTTTGCTCGCTTTGCGCATCGAAAGTATAGATAAGCTCGTTGCCGTCCGCACTGAGCTCGAGCTGGTTGCCGCCGAGTCCTTCGGGAATGCGGGACAGCGGATGCTGCAAATGCAGTTTCAGCTGTTTCTTGCCAAGCTTTTCCATCAAAACCACCTTGTCTTCGACCAGGATGATCTCGCCGTTCCTGATCACACCGATGCGGTCAGCCATCTCCTCCGCTTCTTCGATATAGTGCGTGGTGAGAATGATGGTCACGCCGTTTTCGCGGAGGCCGCGGACCATCTTCCACATATCGCGGCGCAGTTCCACGTCGACGCCGGCGGTGGGTTCGTCGAGAAACAGGATCTGCGGTTCGTGCGACAAGGCCTTTGCGATCATGACCCGGCGCTTCATGCCGCCCGACAATGTCCTGATTTTCGCATCCTTCTTGTCCCATAGGGAGAGATCGCGGAGCACCTTTTCAATATGGCCCGGATGCGCCGGCTTACCGAAAAGGCCGCGGCTGAAATTTACCGTCGCCCATACGCTTTCGAATGCGTCGGTAGCCAGTTCCTGTGGAACAAGGCCGATTCTGGATCGCGCGGCGCGATAATCGAGCACCACATCATGACCGTCAGCAAGTACCGTGCCCTGGGTTGGACTGACGATCCCGCAAATAATATTGATCAACGTCGTCTTGCCGGCTCCGTTCGGGCCCAGCAGCGCAAAGATTTCTCCTCGCTGGATCTCCAGACTGATGCTCTTCAGCGCACTGAAACCCGATGTGTAGGTCTTGGTAAGGTTTTTGATAGAAATGATCGGTTGCACTCGGCTTCCTTCTAAAAATCCGGATTGTCATGCATTCTAAAGTCGCCCCCGCGACTCGCTATAAGTCGCTCGCGCACAGTAACATCATGCACACCAGAATAACGTCGATCGGAAAGCGCATCCTTTTGATGTCCCGCATGTCGGTTATCCTGAGAGTTTCAACGGATGCAGCCTACCCGAACGCCTTGATGACTGCGCTTAATGCGACAGAACCAGATTGCGTACCCGTGCCGTGCGGCCATCGGCCCAATCATCGCTGCGATTGAACCGAGCGTGGAGATTGGAGCGCGCTACGCCGCGGGCCAGACAGACTGCCTTCATTGGTCGTCCTTGCCCAACAAGGGCGAGCGCGCAATCCACTTTCGTTCTCGAGCAAGCTCAACTGCCGGTTCTGTCGCAAATTTTCGGTCAAGTCAAATTGTTGGTAATCTCTGTTCCTTGAAAAGGCAGGGAATGGCGATGATCGAATTCAAGGGCAGTCATTTTGAGCGGGAAGTGATTCTGTGGGGTGTCCGCTGGTACGTGGCATATCCAATCAGTTATCGCAATTTAGAAGAAATGCTGAAAGAGCGTGGCGTAGAGGTGGATCATTCCACGCTTAACCGCTGGGTGGTTAAGTACTCATCGCAGCTGGAGCAAGCCTTTGTGCGGCGTAAGCGGGCTGTGGGCACCAGCTTGCGGATGGGCGAGACATACGTGAAGGTCAAGGGCAAGTGGAAATACCTGTATCGTGCGGTCGATAAAGACGGCCAAACGATCGATTTCCTGCTCACCGCACAACGGGATAAGAAAGCAGCCTCGCGCTTCTTGACCAAGGCAATCCGCTATCAAGGTGTTCCAGAGAAAATCACCATCGACAAGAGCGGGGCAAATGCTGCAGCAATCGAGGGCTACAACACGGCAGGCAATCCGGAAATTGAACTCCGTCAGATCAAGTATCTGAATAATATTGTTGAGCAGGACCATCGAGCAGTCAAGCGCATCATCAGGCCGATGCTCGGTTTTAGATCTTTTCGGTCGGCCCAAAATACCTTGGCTGGCATCGAAATCATGCACATGATTCGTAAGGGCCAATTGCAAGACCGCGGTGATCTTACGCCTGCGCAGCAATTTTATGCTTTGGCTGCATAAGCGAGTTCTAAACCAGATCTCTTCCTCGCCCCATCAAAAAATTTGCGACAGAACCGTTTCGCGCCTCAGCGCGAACGTCCATTGCCTGGTAAAACATGTGGGACCTGGCGCGGGTCGGTGAATCCAGAACAACTGACTGGGGCGATATTCCTTTTCATTGGTGATACGCCTGAGCCCCGAACTATCGACGTTGACGGTGTACAGATTGTACGTCTTCCAACAAGGGAATTCGCCGACCTCGAAGTGATAGATGAGGTCGAACTCACAATCCTTGCCAGCTTCGGAATCTGACTTGATATGACATCGTTCGTCGCAAGAACTGTCGGTTCACAGCCGGCTCCTGAACAACGACGCGATTAGCATTTTTGAGCACATCGAGAAACTTGCAGGAAGGTCAAACAAACCGGGCGCCGAGTGAGACATCACACAAGCCGGTCTTGAGGGAGTGTCTGGCGGCGAGCGTACCGCCTCCTGGTTCACTGGGCTACAATCATTCATCTGGCGTTTTCTGGCGCAAGTCATTGCCTCGCTGCGCGCCGGCTATGAGCGTTGCATTGATAACCCGTTCAGCCACGCTCCTGGCAGATCAGCGGTGCACAATGGTCCGGTCCAGCCGGCCATGGGTGACGGCCCAGCAAAGGAGGATCGATGCGGTCGCAAGTGAGGTCCGGCGTGCGCTTAAGACGCAATGCAATCACGGTTGCGGTCGTCGTCGTCGTCGGCCTGATCGTCGTCGGGCGCATCACTGGCGTCCTGGTCGACTGGCTGTGGTTTTCTTCGATCGGCTATGTCGATATTTTTTGGACGGTCCTTTCCGCCCAGGCGCTCCTGTTTGTCGCCGTGTTCGCCACCTCGGCGGGCGCTATATGGGTGTCGGGGTTCCTGGCGCATCGTTACGCGAGGAGCCTCGGTACCTCGCAAGCGGAAGCAGCCTTTTTCGTCGTAATAAGCGAACTGGCCGACCAGGTCGCGCCGCGCATTCCTTGGCGCTCCAGCATCGCTTGCGGCGCCGTCCTCTTTGGGCTGGTTATCGCAGCCCTCGAAATCTCGAGCTGGGACATGGCGCTTCGCTTCCTTCACCAGGTGCCCTTTGGCGAGCGCGATCCGATCTTCGGCAAGGACATTAGCTTCTATCTCTTCTCGCTGCCCGCTTATGTTGCGCTCAAGAATTGGCTGCTGCAGCTGCTCTTCTGCAGCGCGGTCGTTGCAGGCGTGGTCTACGGGGTGCGCGGCGACATCGCGCTCGGGCAGTCGCCGCGTGGGCTCTCGCCCGCCGCCGCCGCTCATGGTTCGGCACTGCTCGGTTTATTCTTTGTGCTGAAGGCCTGGTCCTACGGGCTCGACCGCTTTCTGCTGCTCTACGGCGACAACGGCGTCGTGGTCGGCGCCGGCTATACGGACGTCCACGTCGAGCTGCCGGTCCTGTGGCTGCTCGTCGGTCTTGCCACTGCCGCATCCGTCGCCTCGTGGGCCAATATGCGCTGGCGGAGCTATCGAATTCCTGCCGCCTCGGTGCTGCTGGTGTTCGGCAGCTCGTTTGTGTTCGCCCTGATCTACCCGGCGCTGTTCCAGCGCTTCTATGTCAAGCCGAGCGAGCTACAGCTGGAGACGCCCTATATCGAGCACAATATCGCGCTGACGCGGGAGGCCTACGGCCTAGAGCAGATCGCGGTAAAACCGTTTCCGGCCGAGCAGGGGCTGAATCTCGCCTCGCTCCAGGCCAATCGCGCGACCATCGACAACGTCCGCCTGTGGGATGTGCAGCCGCTGATGGATACCTACGCGCAGCTGCAGGAGATCAGGACCTACTACAAATTCCTCTCCGTGGACATCGACCGCTACCGGCTTGACGCCGGCTACCGGCAGGTGATGCTGTCGGCGCGCGAATTGGAGCCGGCGATGCTTCCGGCGAACGCCCAGACCTGGGTGAACCTGCATCTCCTGTTCACCCACGGCAACGGCGTCGTGATGTCGCCGGTCACCGAGAAATCCACGGAAGGTTTACCTTCCCTCTATCTGCAGGATATTCCGCCCGTCGCCAACGGCGGCCCGACCATCCACGAACCGCGCCTCTATTTCGGTGGAGGCGGTCATGGCTACGTCATCGTGAAGGGCAGCGTACCCGAATTCGACTACCCCATGGGAAAGGACAACGTCTACACCACTTACAGCGGGCGCGACGGTGTCGCCATCGGCAGCATGGCGCGACGCAGCCTCTTCGCCTGGCAGTTCGACGATCCCAACATCCTGCTTACCGGCTACATCACGGACGAGAGCCGGATCCTGCTCCACCGTAACATTCAGGACCGGGTACGCACGATCGCCCCGTTCCTCAGCCTCGACCATGACCCCTATATCGTCGCGAGCGACGGGCGCCTTTTCTGGATGCAGGACGCCTATACCACCAGCCGCTGGTTCCCCTACGCCCAGCCGCGTATCGGCGACGGCGCCAATTACATCCGCAACGCGGTCAAGGTGGTGATCGATGCGTATAACGGCACGGTCGACTTCTATGTCAGCGATCCTGCCGATCCGATCCTGCGGACGTACCAGAGCATCTTCCCGGGTCTATTCAAGCCTTTGGAGGCGATGCCACAAGACCTGCAGCAGCATATCCGCTACCCCGAGGATTTGTTCCTGATCCAGGCGCAACTCTACCGCACCTACCATATGGATGCGCCGGAAGTCTTCTACAATCGCGAGGATCTCTGGCAGTTCCCCCGGGGATTGGCCGGCATCGATGGTGGGAATGCCCCCGGCACGCCGATGACGCCTTACTACATGATCATGCGGCTCCCTGGGGAGCCGCGCGCCGAGTTCGTCCTCATGCTGCCGATGGTGCCCAGCCAGCGCGAGAATATGATCGCCTGGTTGGCGGCGCGTTGCGATCCGCCCGAGTACGGCAAGCTCATCGTCTACACCTTCCCCAAGGACAAGCTGGTCTATGGGCCGTTCCAGATCGAGGCGCGCATCCAGCAGAATACCGAGATCTCGCAGCAGATTTCGCTGTGGAACCAGATGGGCTCGCGCGTCATCCGCGGCCATCTTCTGGTCGTGCCGATCGAGAGCTCGATCCTCTACGTCTCCCCGCTCTACTTGCGCGCGGCGTCCGGTCAGTTGCCCGAGTTGAAGCGGGTGATCGCCACCTATGGTGACCGTGTGGTGATGGAGGAGACCTTGGGCGAAGCCTTGGCGGCGCTCTTCAAGGGGACCGCCCCGGTAGCATCGCCGCCCCGGGGCATGGCGGACGCGCGCGCCCGCGAGGCACTCGCCCATTATGACCGCGCCATCGAGCGATTGAAGGCGGGAGATTGGAGCGGTTTCGGCTCGGAACTCGATGCCCTCCGGCCGCTGCTCGAGGCGCTCGGTGCCGGCCGTTCCGAGGATCAGAGGTGACCTGAGTGTATTTAAACGAGCGTCTACTCAACCCAATGTGTCGGGAGTACGCGTTCCGTTTCCGAAAGCGGACGTTGCCAGTTGATGGTTAGCACTTGGTCGAGAAGGTCCGGATTGGCCGAGGAGCGGGATTTCGGAAGGTTTTCGCCAACGTCAGTTATCGGGAGTGCTGCGGACCCTCAGCCCGGCAATTTTCACCGCCCTGCCAGTGACCGGAACTGGCCGATCAGAGACAGCTGGCGAGGAGCTGATTCATAATAGTGGTGGATTTCGATCGGAAACGCTGGTGAGTTTTGCACTGGTATCACCGGCGACTTTTACGGGAATGTGGAGTGACTACTTTCCGAAGCGAATGCGCATCGAGCATTGGTGATCGAGATTTAGTAGCCAATCCGGACGCAAGAGAAGCTTGCCTTAAGTCAGAGATAAGCGCATGTTCGGAGTCTGCGCTGCAGACGCTGGCAGCATCGGACGCAAGAGCCATTCACCGCCTGAAAGGAGCGCACGATGCGAACCCTTCTATCGATTTTGATGTTGCTGCCCGCACTGGCGGCTGCAGGCGGCTCCAACTACACCGTGACACCCGGCACCTCGCAGCCGAGGGGCAAGATATCCGAATGGCCGGTGCCGACGCCGAAATTTGCACGCGACCCGGCCGCTGCGCCGGATGGCCGGATCTATATTGCTGTCATGCACGGCGACAAGCTGGCACGTTTCGATCCTGCTGCCCGGAGCTTCGATGAATGGGCCTTGCCCGAAGGCACCAAGCCGCACGGCTTGGTGGTCGATGAAAAAGGCACGGTCTGGATGACCGGCAACGGCAATGGCACACTGCTTGAAATCCCATTCAAACAGGGTCAGCCAGGCCCGATGATCGCGCACAAGACGCCGTCCGGTGGGAGTCCGCACACCATCATCTTCGATGGACGCAATGCGTTATGGTTCACCAACCAGTCGGCCGATAAGGTCACCCGCTTCGATCGCGTGACCAAAAAAATGACGGAATTCACCGCGCGCGACGGCCCCTACGGATTGGCAATGGATCACGACGGCAACGTATGGTTCTGCCAGGCAAGCGGCCAGCGCGTCGGCCGCATTGATGCCAGCACCGGGCAGGTGACGGAGCTCGATCTGGGTCACGGCTCAATGCCGCGCCGTATTGCCGCCGCCTCCGACAACACTTTGTGGGTGGCGCGCTACGGCGATGGCAAACTAACGCACATCGATGCGAAGACCGCAAAAGCCCTCAAGAGCTACGATATGCCGGCCGGACCGCGCGGCAATCCGTATGCGGTGACGGTCGACGGTGCGGACAAGGTATGGGTGAATGAAATCGCCACCGATACCGTCGCGCTGTTCGATCCCGCCACGGAAAAATTCCGTGTGTTTGTGCTGCCGACAAAAAATGAAGGGATACGCAAAATGATTGTCGATGCCAAGGGACGCCTATGGTACATGGGCAGCCACAGCGGCAAGCTGGGGGTGATCGAATAAGCCGCCGCTATGGGGCAATGCTTTCGGCCGATATCGTCATTAGCGATTATTCGCGCATTATTAGCAGAGGCGCGCTCGAATTCCAAGTGCAACATTTTTTATGAAAGAATGTTGCATGGCAAAA
>NZ_JBHRTP010000010.1:0-39615 GCF_042646465.1 Pseudundibacterium arcticum | reverse complement strand
GACTTGCCGGAGCCGGAGGCACCGACGATGACGGTGACTTCGCCCTGATAAAAATTGGTCGAGACTTCCTTGATCACATGGAAGTGACCGAAATGCTTGTCGACCTTGTCGGCAATGATCAAGGGAGAACGGCCGTCGGCGCGCACCTGCCCCGCGCTGGTGTCGGACGATACGGCTGCTGCCGGGAGGGTATCAATGGCGGACATTAGTGGCGCTCCACATCGAGTTGACGCTCGATCGCACCCGAGATCTGCGTCATGACGGAGGTCAGGATCAGGTAAATCGTTGCGGTCGTGATGAATACCGGAATCGGCTGAAACGTGACGGACTGGATGCGATTGCCGATATTCGACAGTTCGACCACGCCGATCACATAGGCCAGGCTGGAATCCTTCAGCAAGGAAACGAAATTGTTGACCAGCGGCGGCAATGCGATGCGAAAACTCTGCGGAAAAATCACGTCGCGAAAGGTCATGAACGGGGTCAGGCCCAGCGAGCGCGCCGCTTCGGTCTGGCCCTTGTTGATGGCCAGGATGCCGGCCCGAATCGCTTCGGCGTTATAGGCGCCGGCATTGAACGCCAGTGCCACCACCGCCGAATTGAAATCGGATAGTTGCAAGCCTGGTACCAGCGACGGCAGTGCCAGGAATACGAACAGCACTTGCACCAGCAGCGGCGTGCCGCGGATCGCCCAGACATAAAAATTGGCGGCCCAGCGCAGCGGCGGAAATTTGGACAATTTCGCCAGCGCTGCGAAAACGCCGAGCAGGATGCCGATCACGCCGGATATTGCGGTGAGCGCGACCGTCACGCGCGCGCCGTCAGCAAATTGAGCAGCACCTGAACCGATCGGTTCCGGCACCCAGCTGAGTGGCAGCATCATCAGGCATAAAAACGCGACCAGGCCGGCAATCGCGATGGCGATGGTGACGCCACTACGCCGCTCGCGCGACCAGGTCGCAGGAAAAAATGTGGTTACTGCGTTCAACTTACTCTCCTATATCGGGACTGTCCTACTGGGCGATGTTGCCTGGGCTGCACAGCTGATTAATGGCAGTGAATATCCTCATGCATCCATTTTTCAGTGATGTCGTGATACGTACCATCGGCCATGATCTCTGCCAACGCCTTATCGACAGCAGTGCGAAGCGAGCCATTTCCTTTTTTAATGGCGGCCGCGATTTTTTCGACGAAAAGATAGTCGCCCTTTTTCAGGCCAGAATTTGGACTAGCTTCCAGTGCAGCCTTGACAGCGAATCGATCGCTGACCCATGCATCGACCCTGCCGTTCATCAAGGCCGAACGTGCATCTGGATCCTGCGGGAAATTTTTCACATCTTTAATGCCGGGGAGTTTTCTAAGGGCTTCCATATAGGTCGTACCGGTTTGCACGGCGACGGTTTTACCGTTCAAGGACTCGACCGTATGAATGGCGGCATCCTTGGAGGTGATCACGCCGCCACTGCAATAAATCGGATTGCTGAAGGTGACCGCCTTGGCGCGCTCTTCCGTAATGCCGATGGAGGACATTGCCACGTCCCAACGATCCTGGCGCAGACCTGCCAGCAATGCGTCGAATGACAAGGCTTTCCACTCCACTGTCAGGCCCATTTTTTTCGCTAGCGCCTCGCCGAGTTCGATGTCTAATCCAGTCAGTTTTGAACCTTGGAAATAACTAAATGGCGGATATGCACCTTCTGTGGCGATGATAATTTTCCCGTCCTTCTTAATCTCCTCGAACGGGCGTGCCTGCACTGCTGCACAAACCGCCAGACCTGCAATAGCTGCTACCAAGAATTTGATCGCCTTCATATGTCCTCCTAATGGATGTTTTTCGGTTTAGTATTTTTGGTACTTCATACTTGTGCGGATTAAGATCCGTCTTTCATTAAATGCTGAGCGGCTACTGCGACAACTTGTGCCCCGCCTTTTTTGCCTGCTTTTGCGCTGTCCATTCTTGCTGCTAATAAAATCGGGCTCAAGCTCTTCCTTGATGCCTGAATTCACTGGCCTGTATTTTTTTCCTTACGCTTTTAACCAACACAAGCATCGAATGATTTGATGCGTCATTAGCGTCACGGGGAAGTTGATGTCTAGATAACATGTAAATAAACAATCAAATTAGTATATACAAATAAAATTGGATTGCAAATAGAAATTGTTGCGTTGGTTTCATCAAGGTATTCGACAGGCTTCTGAGGGTGGCAGCGGCGCCCCCACGCCCGAAATGAAACGCTGCGATCAGTAAAGACGACCGCCTTAATCGATGCAGCAAAAAATCTCGACAAGCGAGCAACAAAGGAAATGGTCACGCGGGAATCATTCAGTCGCGTATCAAGCGAGCGTAATCACCGCAGCGATCAAGGGCAAAATTTGCAAAGTCGGGAGACAGTATTGGACGTGTTGACGCAAGCTGCAAACGTACCGGTGTTTCAGCGCATCAAGGATTTCATCCTGGCGCAGATCCAGGCAGGTGTCTGGAAGGAAGGCGACGTGTTTCCGTCCGAACAGGCACTGGCACAGCAGTTCGGCGTGTCGCGCATGACCGTCAATCGCGCGGTGCGCGAGCTGACATCCGACCAGATCTGAACCGGAACCAGGGCTCCGGCACCTACGTGGCGCAGCAAAAATACCAGGCTACGCTGGTCGAGATCAAAAGCATTGCAGACGAAGTGCGCGCGCGGGCACGTGCATCGCAGCGAGCTACACCTGCTCGAGCGCGGCAAGGCGAACGAACTACTGGCCAAGCAGTTTGAAGTACGCAAAGGCGACCTGCTATTTCATTCGGTCATCGTGCATTTCGAGAACGAAGTCCCGATCCAGGTCGAAGACCGCTGGGTCAATCCGCTGATGGCGCCGGATTACATGCAGCAGGACTTCGGCTCTATCACGCCGAACGAATACCTGATGCAGGCTGCGCCATTGCAAGGTGCGCTCTATGGCATCGAAGCGCTGATCGCGCCCAAAGAAATCGCCGGGATGCTCGGCATCGAAGCCAAAGAGCCATGCCTGGTACTGAAACGTCAAACCCGTTCGAAGAACGGGTCGCACCAGTGGTCACGATGTGGCATCCGGGGCAGCGCTATCAGTTTGCGGGGAGTTTTGGCTGAGATATCCGACAGCGGGACAAGACAATTTATACCGACCGCGGCGTGCTGCAGACGCGCAATGTGATTGCCTATCGGTTAGCCATTACCTTCGCTTTGACTTTCGGCTTCACTTTCGGTTTCACTTTCGCAACGACTTTACAACGATCGCCGGCGTTAATCGAAACTGGTTAACGCTCATTGATCAAGTCAGCGCAGCGATACACCAGTTTGCAGTAAGGTCGCGAACGCCTCTGCCACCACCGGACGGCCGAAATAGTCGCCTTGGCCCTCGTCGCAATGCTGGGCCAGAAGAAATGCGTACTGTTCTGGTGTTTCCACGCCTTCCGCAATCACGCGTTTCTTAAGGCTTTTACCCATGCCAATCACGGCACTGACGATGGTGGCATCGTCCGGGTTTCTGCTGATCTGGGTCACGAACGACTGGTCGATCTTCAGCGTATCGATCGGAAACTGCCTCAGATAACTTAGGCTGGAATAGCCGGTGCCGAAGTCATCGACTGCCAGCTTGACACCCATGTCTGCGAGCGCATGCAGCATGGAATCGGTAGACTGGGCATCCCGCATGAGGACGCTTTCGGTCAGTTCGAGTTCCAGATAGCGCGGCTCCAGGCACGTATCCGCGAGGGTCGCACGTACATTTTCAAGAAAATCCTTGGCGCGGAACTCGAGCGCGGAGGTATTGACGGCGACGGTGATCGGCGGCAAGCCGGCCAGCTGCCAAGCCCTGCCCTGGAGACAGGCTTCGCGCAGCACCCAGCGGCCAATCGGCAGGATCAGGCCACAGTCTTCGGCGATGGACACGAACTGCGCTGGCGCTAACAGCCCTCGCTCCGGATGCTGCCAGCGGATGAGCGCCTCAACGCCGACAATCGTGCCGCTCTGCAGATTTATCTTCGGCTGGTAGTGCAACACAAATTCCTGCCGTTCCAGGGCGCGGCGCAGACTGGCTTCGATGGATTGCCGCTGGACGGCCCGCGCATTCATGTCCTGCTCGAAGAATTTGCAATTGTTGCGGCCGTTTTCCTTGGCATAGTACATCGCGGTGTCCGCACTCTTGATCAGGGTTTCCGCATCCTGACCATCGTCGGGGTAGATGCTGATACCAATACTCACGCCGATATGGAGATCGTGCCGGTCGATGTGGTGAGGCAGCGCGAGCGCCGCGAGTATCTTTTGCGCAGAGAGCGCCGCGTCTTCTGCATGCTCAATCGAGGAAAGCAGCAGCACGAATTCATCGCCCCCCTGGCGACTGATGGTGTCCGAGTGACGCACACAACCCACCAGGCGTTTTGCAACCGACTGCAGCAGTTGGTCGCCCACCGCATGCCCCAGGGAGTCGTTGATGTGTTTAAATCGATCCAGGTCCATGAACATCACCGCAAGTTGCCCGCCTTGACGACGAGCCAACTCAATCGCCTGGCTGAGCCGGTCTTGCAGCAGCATGCGATTAGGCAAACCGGTGAGAACATCGTGATGGGCCAAATGATCCAACTGAACTTTAGCCGTTTCAACTTGTTCGGTCAGTTTGTGTGCTTCGATTGTCGCGATGACCAGGTGTTCGTTCGCTTGCTGCAACATAGTCATATGGTCGTCTGACGCTGTCTGCATCGTCGCTGCCGCGCGAATTTCCTGCTCGCGCGAGGTGGCGTTCCCTTCGCGCAAATCGGCAGCGTCTTCACGCGAGGTGACTTTTCCTTCGCGCAGACCGGCAGCGTCTTCACGCGAGGTGGCGTTCCCTTCGCGCAGACCGGCAGCATCTTCACGCGAGGTGGCTTGCCCTTCGCGCAGATCGGCAGCGTCTTCGCGCGAGGTGGCGTTCCTTTCGCGCAGATCGGCAGCGTCTTCGCGCGAGCTTGCTTTCCCTTCGCGCAGATGGGCAGCATCTTCACGCGAGCTGACTTTTCCTTCGCGCAGATCGGCAGCGTCTTCAAGCGAGCTGGCTTTCCCTTCGCGCAGATCGGCAGCGTCTTCAAGCGAGCTGGCGTTCCCATCACGCAGATGGGCGGCGTCTTCACGCGAGGTGGCGCTCCCTTCGCGCAAATGGGCCGCGTCTTCACGCGAGGTGGCGTTCCCTTCGCGCAGATGGGCCGCGTCTTCACGCGAGCTGGCGCTCCCTTCGCGCAGATGGGCCGCGTCTTCACGCGAGGTGGCGCTCCCTTCGCGCAGATGGGCCGCGTCTTCACGCGAGGTGGCGCTCCCTTCGCGCAGATCGGCAGCGTCTTCACGCGAGGTGGCGTTCCCTTCGCGCAGATGGGCAGCGTCTTCGCGCGAGCTGACTTTCCCTTCGCGCAGGTGGGCAGCGTCGTCACGCAAGTCGGCAGCATTTTCACGCAAATGCGCGGCATCTTCTCGTGCAGTGGCCAATTTCTCGCGGCTTAGAACGGCCGCTTCATCGTCAATGATAGCGTTTTCCCTACGCGTGATATTTTTTTCGAGGGCGGCTGGGAACCTGTCTTTGTGCTGGCTTGACACACCCGGTTGACCTGGGTCATCGGTATCAAAAGCGCCGTCATTGTCATTTCTGTTCATTGCCGCCCTTTATCACATGGTGGTTCTAGGAGACTGTCGAATTGACGGAATCGAAGCAAAAAATGTGCTGAACGAGGACCGATTTTGCCGGATTTGCAGCGTCAATAGCGCGCTATTGACCAAAAAGCCGGTGACACTGTACCGCTCAGAGACTCTCACGGCCGATTCTCCGGGGGCGCCGAGCCGTAAGTCCGACAGGCTCGTAGCTACGGGCTGACTACGGGCCGGCCCGACAGGATGCCGGCATACTCAGATAAGGTCTCGCCAATAATAATGCCTTCGTCTGTGATGTCAAACAATCGAATGTCCTTGCTGTGCTCACTGCCACGGACTTTAACCACCGAGAAGACGCGTTTGAATTGGCCCACGATTTCAATATAGCGCTGCACGATAATTGCGTCAGTGAGAAAAGCACTGCCATATGGACTAAAGCGCAAATCGGTGTAGCGGTCTTCCAGTTCCGCGATCATCAATATCGTCACGCCCATGGTAGTAAGCTGGGCAATCATCCGATACAGCGATCCGCGAAAATCTTCGCTGAACTGGGGTGCCAGTGCCAGCTCAAATCCAGACAAGGAGTCGATGACGACGCGCTTTGCATGCATTCGTGTAATCATTTCGATCAAATCATGCAAGGTTTCATCAATCGACAAATCCAGGGCACGTGTGTCGATCACGCCAACTTGTCCGGCCTCGACCATCGCATGCAGCTTATTGTTCAACAGTTGACTGGGGCTCTTCTCAAACGCCGCAATCACTCCTGGTTCGCCCCGGCGTATACCTTCGGCGAGAAATTGCGTCGCCAAGATGGTTTTTCCGGAACCGGATGGCCCTACCACGACTAGCGAATATCCCACTGGCAAGCCGCCGCCCAGCATTTCATCCAGGCCAGGTACTCCCATCGCAACACGTTCGTTTGCCATGGCTGGCGCGACTGCTGAATCAACTGCGCCCAATTGGACAATCGCACGCGGGAAAACCTGAATTCCTGCATCACTAATACGGAACGTATGCAAACCTGGTACCTGGGCTTGACCACGCATTTTGACCACTTGTATCTTGCGCACCATTGAACTGCGCTGCAGATTTTGCGAAAGCCACAGAATGCCATCCGCGACGGTAAAGATCGGGCTTGATTCGGCTTCTGGCATCATATATTCGCCGATTAAAAATGTTGTTGCCTGCCAACTCGTCATTTGCATGGCCAGGTGCTGCACGAACCCCTGTAACTCGACCCCCCCTTGTTCCTGCTGCTTCGCCGACTGCACGACTGATCGAAACGAATCAACAACTACAAGGCTGGGAGCATAGTCTTTCACTTCTTCCGCAATGCGTGACAATACGCGGTCAAAATCTCCTTCCAGGATGTCTGCAGACAGGTTGACGTAGCGGATCGATTCATTGACTTTGTTAATATCAAAAAACGGAAATTGCTGTTGATAACGGAGCATCTTCAAAGCGGGTTCCCCGAGTACCGTGAAGAACAGTGCCCGATGACTCGGTGTTGCCAGCGAGAACATGATCTGGTGAGCAAGCGTTGTCTTTCCGCTTCCCGGCGTGCCCGCAATCAGGTTAAATGAGAATTCCGGAATGCCTCCACCCAACAGGTTGTCCAGACCGGGTACGCCAGTTTTCAAACTGCGTATGCTTACCTTTTTACTCATTTTTGAACCCCTTGCCGGCCCTATCCGAAGCGTCATTGCCCCAAGCCGAACGTAAAATATTGGTCGTCAACTGCTCGCCAATCAACGAGGTCAGGATGTCGGTGAAAGTGATCAGCAGCAGACTGTTTGCTGCACTGGTTTGCGCGGGCGTTTGTTCTTCAAAGCATATTTTCAATGCCGAGAACCGGTGATCAGTCTGTGGTGACAGTGTGCCGTCCGCGAGCCAAGGAAATGTTGACTGGGTAAGGAATACACTTCTCGCGTAAAGTGAATTGAAGCCACCTTCACCGACAATCGAAATGATTTGGATTGCCATTTGCTCCCATAAGTTAATCGCCGCGTCCGCAACTTTTTCAGTGTGCTGCGCCAGGAGGCTTTTAATTATCTGGTGCCGCAGCAAGTCACTGGTTGCCATAAGAGAACTATCAATAATCGGTCTATATAACGACGTTGGTGGAATACAGCCGGTATTTCAATCTGACATCAGTATAGGACATTTGCTTGGCCACGCACGAGCGCGGTGTATTACAAATCCCAACGATCGAGGTACTAACGAAAGGAGACTTTAAGCTGAGCACACCCGAAGACATCAATGAAGTCGCGCCGACCAGATTGCTGGATGAAGAATGACCGTTATCCCGGCATGGAAGTAAATTCGTCGAAGACGAGTTTCTCAACAACTTGGTATACGAGATACACGAAAAATATGTTAATAGCAATTACTCTGAAAAGATACTGCAAGGTCCGCAGCGGTATGTCGAGTCATGACCGAAATTGTATAAATCCCGCATATAGAAGAAGGGAAAACGACCATGCGCGGTTCGCAGGCAACGCGTGAGAGCCATTGATTTCAACGCGATGCGACGTCAAAGCGACACTGGGGGCGCCGCGAGAGTGCAGCGCCGGGTGCACGGCGAAGGTAGATGCGAAGACTTTAGTGCCAGTGGCTTGCCAATCGACCGCAATTAAAGCGTGACCGCGTGCACTATGCATGCGCCTATTACTGTGCATGCACCAATTTGACGCGCCCCTACCAATAGCGCACTAGTCTCTTAAGCATAAAACGCTGGGTCCCATGCTCAAGAAATCATCAAACATTAATATTTCACGATCAATTCACTGCCGGAATGAGCTTACCAACAGCGGAGGCATCAACCGTGCCAGCCACCGACATATTCAACTCCTTGGTCAGAAATCCCCAACGATCCGCCACCTCTTCAATCTGCTTCGAGGTCGGCTTGCCAGCGCCATGGCCGGCCTTGATGTCGATGCGGATCAGCACCGGCGCGGGGCCGGCCTGCGCCGCCTGCTCTGTCGCGGCAAACTTGAAGCTGTGCGCCGGCACCACGCGGTCGTCGTGGTCGGCGGTGGTCACCATCGTGGCGGGATAGCAGATGCCCGGCTTGAGGTTATGCAGCGGCGAATAGGCGTATAGCGCCTTGAACTCGTCGGCGTTGTCGGATGAACCGTAGTCCGGTGTCCAGCCCCAGCCGATCGTGAATTTATGGAAGCGCAGCATGTCCATTACGCCCACCGCCGGGATCGCTGCCGCGAACAGGTCCGGCCGTTGCACCATGGTGGCGCCGACCAAGAGGCCGCCATTGCTGCCGCCGCCGATCGCGAGCTTTTGCGGCGAGGTGTACTTGTTCGCGATCAGCCACTCGGCCGCGCCGATGAAGTCATCGAACACGTTCTGCTTGTGCAGCTTGGTGCCGGCCTCGTGCCACGCCTTGCCGTATTCGCCGCCGCCGCGCAGATTCGGTACCGCGTACACGCCACCCATTTCCATCCAGGCCAGATTGGCGACCGAGAATCCCGGCGTCAGCGAAATGTTGAAGCCGCCGTACCCGTACAGATAGGTCGGATTGCTGCCGTCGAGCTGGATGCCCTTCTTCGACACCACGAACATCGGGACCTTGGTGCCATCCTTACTCGTGAAAAATACCTGGCGCGTCTCGAACCCGTTCGGATCGAAATCGACTTTCGGCTGCCGAACAATGCTGCTCCTGCCGCTGCGGACGTCGTAACGATAGATCGTGCTCGGCGTGGTGTAACCGGTGAATGAGTAGAAAGTTTCCTTGTCGCTGCGCTTGCCGCCAAAGCCGCTGGCGGACCCGATGCCGGGCAGTGCGATTTCGCGCAGCAGCTTGCCGTTGAGCGCAAACACCTTGACCTGGCTGCGCGCATCCTTCAGATAATCGATCACGAGTTTGTGATCGATGACATTGGCCGATTGCAGCGTTTCCAACGCTTCCGGCACGATGGTGCGCCAGTGCGCCTGGGTTTGCTGACGAATGTCGAGCGCGATGATGCTGCCTTTAGCGGCATTTCTGTCGGTACGGAACAGGAATAGCGAGCCATCGTTGTCGATGAAAGCATAGGATGCGTCGAAATCGTCCAGCAGTGCCAGCACCGGTGCGTTCTTGACGCTCAAGTCCTTGTAATACACCCGATTCTTGCGTTCGGTGCCCTGCGAGATGTTGATGATCAGATACCTGCCATCATCCGTCACCTGACCGCCGAAGCCCCATTCCTTGTGATCCGGGCGATCGTAGATCAGCACGTCGTCTTGCTGCGGCGTGCCGATCTTGTGGAAATACAGTTTCTGGAAATAGTTAACGTCGGCCAGCTTGGTTGATTCCTGCGGCGCATCGTAACGACTGTAGAAAAAGCCGCTGCTGTCGCGCAGCCATGACGCGTCCGAAAATTTGACCCACTGCAGATGGTCGGTCGTGTCCTTGCCGGTATCGATGTCGCGCACACGCCACTCGTTCCAGTCGGAACCGGAGGCGGCGGTGCCGTAAGCCAGATATTTGCCGTTCGGGCTGACCTTGGTCCCGGCCAGTGCCACCGTGCCGTCCGTCGACAGGGTATTGGGATCGAGCAGCACGCGCGGCGTGCCGTTCAGATACTGCGCGGTGTAGAGCACAGCCTGGTTTTGCAAGCCGTCGTTGCGGCTGTAGAAATAGCGCCCACCTTCCTTGAACGGCACGCCGAAGCGTTCGTAATTCCACAGCGTGGTCAAGCGTTTGCGGATCGCGTCACGCGCCGGAATCTGGCCCAGGAAATCCTGCGTAAACTTGCTCTGCGCCGCGATCCATGCCTTGGTGTCGTCGCTGTTGCCGTCCTCCAGCCAGCGGTAAGGATCGGCCACCTTGACGCCGTGGTAGTCGTCGGTCTGCGCGACTCTTTTGCTGATCGGGTAGACGAAGGCTGGCGCGCCGGGGCTGCATTGCGCGGCAAAAGTGCCGCCGCTGGCCACGATGGCGCCGAGAGCGAGTGCGTGTTTGATGTGCATGGGTTGTCCGTGTTTGTCCGTAGTGATTTGGGTGAAATCAGATGAGGAAAAAATATGCGCGACCGACTGTTGGCCGCCGCGCAAGCCGATCAGATTAGCACTGTTTCTGGAGGGGAACAATGGCGACGTGGCGCCCAGGGCAATCGCATGAAGGTCGTTGCTGGCTAAGGCTTCTCACCCCTTCCCCCTTGCAGGGGGAAGGTTGGGATGGGGGTAGAATCGTCGATCGGCAGCGTGCATTATTCATCGACCGCACTACCCCACTTCCAGGAGTATCCGCTTGCATGCGGATACCGCTCCGCAGGCAGGAGGCACGCCTCCTGAATTCCCTGCGCAGCCCCTAACCCCCTTCAAGGGGGAGGAAACTCAGCCCGGCAGCGCCACGGCGTTTCGAAGCCCGGTGGCGGCTGCTGCAGACCCCTCACCCCGCAAGAAGCGGTCTGCTCGGTACGAGAGGGGCTGCCACTGGTCAGAAAACCATTTTTTATGCCAGTATATTAAACTTCTGCAAGTAATACATGCGGAACCAATGCATAACATCAGGAGTATTACTCAAACGGCCACAACCGGCCGTCGACCGTGATCAACGCCGTGTTCAGCACCTTTCCACCAAACACCGCCTGCCCGGCGCGACGATAGCCAGCCAGCTGTGCCTGGTAGGCGGCGCGTTCGGACTCCAGCAGATTGCGCTTGTAATCGAGAATCCAGACCGCATCGTCGAACACCACGACCCGATCAAAGCGCGAAGTGGCGCCGTCCACCAGCACCTCCATCTCGTTGTGCGCCGACTGGTGCAGCGCCGGATTGTAGAAATGCTCGAGCTGCGGCTGGCTCAGGATCGTCAGCGCCTGCGCACGCACGGTCTGCGCCAGCGCCGCCGCACATGGCAGCCAGCGTGCGATGGTTGCGGCATCCGGCACCGCAACCGGCCACGCGCGGCCCTGGGTCAGTCGTTCCAGCAACGCGTGCAAAGCAATCCCTTCGTCGATCGCTGCGTCCGCCAGCTTGTCGCGCCGCTCGTCGCCGGTGGTGGTCGTGGTGGTGATTGCCGGCGCCGCCATCGCCGCCGGTTCGAACACCGGCCAGCGGAATGTGGCCGCGTCCGGGCTCGCGGCTACCTGATCGACCGTACCCGCGACCACCAGCGCAGCAGCGGACGGTGGCGCTTCGGTCAAGGCTGCGCGCCCCGCTTCGGCGACCAGTGGCACCTGCTGCAGGCGGGCGTACCAGCTGCCGTCCACCATGCCGCCGGCAGCGCTATTCCGTTTGTCTGCAACGCCGCTGACGATCAGGATCTGTTTGGCGCGGGTCGCGGCGACGTACAGCAGGTTCCAGTCTTCCTGCGCCTTGAAATCTTCTTCCGCTGCGAACAGCGCATCGCGCGCGGCGCCGCGTTCATCCTTGCGCCCGAATACCGAAAAATGCGTCGGTCCCGCGCTGTCCTGCGGCCAGTCGCACAGGATGCCGGCGTCATCGCGTGCCGGCGTGCTGTGGTTGGCGTCGAGCAGCACCACAATCGGCGCTTCCAGGCCCTTTGCGCTATGAATTGTGAGGATGCGGATTGCGTCGATGCCGGCATCGACACTGGCTTCGGCCGGCGCCTCGCTGTCGGCGCCATCCTGCAGGCTGCGCAAGGCATCGATAAACTTCGGCAGGCTCGGATAGCGACCGGCATCGAGGTTCAAGGCCAGTTCGGTGAACGCTTCGATATTGCCCACCACCTGGCTGCGCGACAGCGGCGCAGCAGCTTGCACATAACGCGCGACCAGCTGGCCCTGGTGCAAAATCGTGTCCAGCAGATCGTGCACCGGCAACGTCGGCGCCACCTGCAACCAGCGCTGCAGCAGGCTGGCGGCACGCTGCAGCGGCGCATTGGCGTCCTGCGCCGCCTGCAAGCGCGGCCACCAGCCGCGTTCGCCACGCTGGGCCAATGCAATCAGATCGTCGTCGCAGGCGCCCATCAGCGGCGACTTCAGCACATGCGCCAGCGCCCGGTCGTCGCCCGGCGTGATCAGAAACGTCAACAGCGCGATCAGGTCCAGCACTTCGAGCGATTGCAACAGCCCGCCACGCTTGTCCGACACGAACGGAATGCCGGCCGCCCGCAGCGCGCTCTCGTAAGCATTCAGGTGCTTGCGCTTCTTGACCAGCAGCATCACGTCGGACCACTTCGCATCGAGTTGCTGTTTCGCGCGCAGCAGCAGCGGTACCAGCGCCAGACCCTCGTCGCGGCGGCGTGCGTCTTCGTCCTCGTCGCGCGCCGTGGTCAAGGGATTGCGCAGCGCGAAACCGTGGTCCCCGGAGGCCGGCTGCGTCGGTACGCGTATCAAGGGCAACCGCCACACCGCACCGGTCTGCGACGCCATCGTGCTCTGCGGCGAGAACAGCCGGTTGTGCAGGAAGCTGGCATTCAGGGTGGCGACAATCGCGCCGGCGTTGCGTCGCGTCTGATTGGTGCGCAGCACCGTTGCGCCTTGCGCCTTGAACTGGTCGCGCACTGCACCGAACAGGCGCGGCTCGGCGCGCCTGAAGCGATAAATCGACTGCTTCGGGTCACCGACGATAAACACGCTGGGTTGCTCGGCGTCGGTGCCATAGGCGTTCAACCAGCCCTGCACGATATTCCACTGCAAGGGATTGGTATCCTGGAATTCGTCGAGCAAGATGTGCTTGTAGCGTGCATCCAGACGGCTGTGCAGATAGGCCGCCTGCTCGTCGTTGCTCAGCAAGCGATAGGCCTGCCATTCCAGATCGGCGAAATCGAACACGCGCTGCTCGGCCTTCTTGGCCTGATATTGTGCGAGATAGGCCGAACCGGCGATGAACAGGACGCGGTTCAAGGCCAGCACCGTCGGTTCGGCGCTGCGCCGTTCCAACACCAACAAGCTGTCCGCAAGCGCGGTAAATTCACGCTCGAAAGTGCCGGTGGCATCATCACCAAGATGCGTCTCAATGGTCTTTAACAATTGCCCGCGTCGATGATCGTTGCCACGCGGACTACCCTTATCGTCGCAAAATTGGGTGAGCAGACGTGCAAAATTGTCGAGACCGGCACCCGCCGAGATTGCACTTTCGATCTGGAGCGCGCGCTCCTGATTGCGCTTGGCGCCCTGCCCCAACAGCCATGCAATATTGTTGATGCGCGCGATTAATTTATCGTCCAGCCATACCGTCAAGCGCGCGTCGCGCTCGGCGTCATCGCCGCAGAGTTGCTGCAGCCACTGCAACGGCGCATCACCCTCTTCGTTCTGCGTCGCGGCCCACCATTCGGCGCGCTTGCCGACAAAAGCGTCCAGCAGATTCTTCGCATTGAAATCGCCGACCAGCTCGTACAGCGCCAGCATGGCCGCTTTGACCTCGCCGTTATCCTGGTCGTTCAGCGATTGCATGAAGCTGCGGTAGGCCTGCGCCATCAGTTCGCCGGTGGTCTCGCTCAAGCTGTAACCCTGCGGCACGCCGGAGGCCAGCGGCGCGATCCGCACCAGCTTGGCGAACCAGCTGTGGAAAGTATCGATCGACAAGGCCTGCGGGCTGGCCAGCACGCGTGCATACAAGTTGCGGGCCAGCGGCAAGGTGCATTGCAAGTCCGATTCCGGCACACCGCGTTCGTGCAATAACGTGAGCACCGCCTGTTCCGGTTCCAGCGCCAGCTGATGCAATAGCTGCAGCAGGCGTTCGCGCATTTCCTGGGCCGCCTTGCGGGTGAATGTAATCGCCAGCAATTCGGACGGCTCGGCACCGGCCAGCAGCAGCCGCAGCATGCGTGCCACCAGCAGCCAGGTCTTGCCGCTGCCGGCGCAGGCTTCTACCACCACCGACCGGCCCGGATCGCAGGCGGCAGCGATGAAGGCGTCCGGCGTCGCAGGCGCATCATCGACTTCGTATGCGCGCGGGGTTGCGGTCGACATCGCGTTTGAGATTTCGGAGTGATCGCTCACCATGCCCCCTTGCGGCACAGGCCGCGCACGTCGCAGTACTGACAGACCGACTCGACGCCATTGGCCGGCAACGCCGCGCCTTGCCGGACGGCGCTCATGGTGCCGGCGATCTGCCTCTGCAGTGCGCCCTGCCAGTCGGCGTAATGCGGCGCTTCCACGTCGCCGGTCTTGTCCCGGGCTTTGTCGCGGGTCAGTTCCAGCGCGACGTAATTGGCCGCCGCCACCGGCACGTCGGACAGCAGACCGTAAAACGGCAGCTGATGATCCTCGCCATCCTTGAGCTTGCCCTTCAGCGCCGCCACGTTATTGGTCTTGTAGTCGAGCACGGCGCGTTCGCCATCGGTGTTCTGGTCGATCCGGTCGATCCGACCGTGCAGCGTGATCGTGCCCTGATCCTGATCCAGCGCCAGCTCACGGCTGAAGGCCTGCTCACCGAACACGAATTGCCAGCCCAACTGCTCGCGCGCATTGGCCCACTCCAGATAGGCCGGGATCACCTTTTGCCAGCGCACGTAAAAACCCAGCGCGGCAGCATTCTTGCGCAATTCGTCGTCGAACACCTTGGCCGAAATGGCGCGCAGCAGTTGTTCTCGATCGAGTTGCGCGCGACCGAGTTGATCGCCATCAAATTGCGCGCGCTCGGTCACCGTGCCGTCCCGAACCGTGCTGTGATACTCGTTCAGGATCCGATGCAGCCAGCCGCCGTAGTCGCGCTTTTCAGGCATGTCGGACAAGTCATCGAGTGCAGACACACGCAACATGCGCGCCGCAAAAAACTGGTACGGGCAAGCGACGAAGCTGTTGTAAGCGCTGGCTGACAATTTAGCCGGTACCAGCTGCGGCGCGGCCGGCGTCGGCATGGAGGCGATGACCGGCGTCAAAGACTGCGTGTCGATCGCGACGCGGCGGGTCGGCACGGACGATGCGGCGAGTGGGTAAGGACCGCGCGCCAGCGCAAGTTGCAGGCGCTCGATCCAGGCGCTGACCGGATTCAGTTCGCCATCCTGGTGCGCCTGCCATGACAGCACCACTTCCGCATTGGCACTGAGCAGTTCGGTAAAATCGCGCAGCTGCTGATGCTGGCGGCTTTCGCGCGTTGCCAGACCCAGTTCACGCCGTACCGCATTCGCAAAGAACAGCGTTTCGGCCGGTTGTGATGGCAGATGCGCGGCATCGCTGCCGGCCATCAGCACCGCATCGAAACTGCGCAGCCGCGCGCCGTTCAGCGGCAGCATGACGACCCGCCGATCCGATCCACTGACCACAAAAGGCGTCGCTTCGAGCTGCAGATTGATGAAGGCGCGCCACTCCGCGAACGAGAACGGTTGCGTCAGCGCGCGGCAATCCTGTTCCAGTGCGGCCAGCAGCGCGAGGGTCTGTGCGCCGGCCGGATCAAGTTCCAGCGCCGGCGTCATGCCGAGCGCATCGAGCGCGCTGCGGGTGCTGGCGAGCCACTCCGGCAGGCTTCTGCGATGTGCAAACTGGCCAGCCTGACTGGCAATCCTGGCGATCAGCGCGCTCTCAAAGGCGCAGTTGGCCACCGCCGCCTGCACCGCGTCCCAGCCACCAGCCACGTTCGCGCGGCGCAGCGCCAGTTCGATCGTCATCAGCTGATCCGCCTTGTTCGGCAGGTCGGCGCACAGGAACGGCGATTTCAGCACGTCGAGCAGCGCCGCGGTCTCGGCCCTGGTCGCGATCACGTCGAACCACGCGGCGAGCGCGGCGGCGGCGCGGGTGGTCGACAGTTTCCAGCCGGTTTCATCCGATACAAATACCTCGGCCCGTTCCAGCAGCGCGCGGATGCGGCGCGCCACCACCCGGTCCTGCGCGACGATGGCGATGGTCGATTTACCGGCCTGTAGCCAGTTGATGATGGTCTGCGCGCCTTGTTGCGCCTCATCTTCCAGGCTGCTGGCCGGCATCAGCGAGATGCCATGCGGCGCAGCATCCAGGCCGGCAATCGCGCTTGCTGCGGCCAGGTCGGGCGCGCCAGCGGCATCGTCGGCCTTCTGTTCCAGCTCACGCCAGGCTTCGCAATACAGCGCCGGCAGCGCGGACCTGCGCCAGTCGAGCGTGATCGGGCAGACCGTCTGGCGCTCGCCGTAGGCGGCCAGGAACGCGCTTTCCATCGCATCGGACGGTGCGGGATTGATCCAGATCAGGGTCTCGTCGGCACCGCCATCGGCTGCCAATCGCATCATTTGCGCAAACCGGGCCACGCCTGCGTCGTTGGCGTCGAGCTGACTTTTCCAGACCGACCACACCAGTTGCGACTCGTCCGACAGCAGACTGCGCGCCGGCGGCGACAATTGTGCCAGCGCGGCTTGCCAGCGCTGCTGCGCGGCATCGGCGCTGCCCTGCAATCCGGGCAATAACGCCTGCGTCAGTTCGTCCGACAGCGTCAAGAGTGTCTGCGCCAGCGGCAACAGATCGGCATTGCGACGCGCGCTGAACAGCTTTTTCAGCCATGCCTGCTGGCGCAAGCTGTCATACAGGGTCATCAGGCGCTGGCTGTCGGACGCCACCGGCGGCGCCTCCGGGTCCGGCAACTGCAGCGCCAGCCAGCCGGATAATGTATTGATGCGGGGCGGAATGAAGGTGCCGCCCAGTTCCTGCGCCAGCGCTGCCTTCAGCTGCTGCGCATGGGAAAAAGCCGGCACGATCACGCGCAGCCCGGATAGCTGATCGCGGTGCGCAGCCAGCAACGCACGGGCGACCTGCGGCCAGAATGCGGCGGATGGCGGGAGCAACAAGGGTGTTAGCAGCATGGATTCATATCGGTGGCGGCTGCCGGACCCGACAGTTACGATGCGGGACCGGCATAATTTAGGCTTGAAGCGCCGTAGCGCCACCCCCTATTCTATGCCACGGCTGTTGTAAATTAGAACATTTCCCGGCGCTTTTGCGGCCGAGGACACAGCGCGCGTTGCGGCTTATGTACAGCCAGAGTGAAAATAGGTTATGATTTACCGAATCCCCCGCCAGATTACCTCTCCCCGCGCGCTTCGATGAACTACAACCCATTGAATTTGCGCACAATGCCTCCACTGTGAATACTGCAAGCCCAGGAGCATTGATGGTAATCATCGAGCAGGAATGCTTTAACCCAAACGCAAATCGATCCACTTTTCCCCTCAACTGAGGAAACCATGAGCGAACACATCAAACATATTACCGATGCGTCTTTTGATACAGACGTACTTAAATCCGACAAGCCAGTATTGGTCGACTTCTGGGCCGAATGGTGCGGCCCATGCAAGATGATCGCGCCGATCCTGGAAGAAGTCGCGAAAGAATACGACGGCAAGATCCAGATCACCAAGATGGACGTGGACGCCAACCAGGCGGTACCAGCCAAATTCGGCATTCGCGGCATCCCGACCCTGATCCTGTTCAAGAACGGTGTCGTCGCTGCGCAAAAAGTAGGCGCGCTGGCCAAGGGCCAGTTAACCTCGTTCATCGACAGTAATATCTAATACGTAACTGGCGGCGGTGCGCCTGCACCGTCGCCAATCGCAACAATCGAAAATAAGCGGCAGCCCGTCATCATCGAATGATCGCTAGCCAATAAATCACACCACGCAACACCCGCCCCCACCTTTACTTCCCGTCCCGGGACACACAAGCCCTATGCATTTATCTGAATTAAAAGCCCTTCACGTTTCGGCCCTGCTGGAAATGGCGATCGGTCTCGACATCGACAACGCTGCGCGTCTGCGCAAGCAGGAACTGATGTTCGCGATCCTGAAGAAACGCGCGAAACAAGGCGAACAAATTTTTGGCGATGGCGCCCTCGAAGTGCTGCCGGATGGCTTCGGCTTCCTGCGCTCGCCGGACGCCAGCTATATGGCGTCGACTGACGACATCTACATCTCGCCTTCGCAAATCCGCCGCTTCAACCTGCACACCGGTGATTCGATCGAAGGCGAAGTGCGGACCCCGAAAGACGGCGAGCGCTATTTCGCATTGGTCAAGGTCGACAAGGTCAACGGCGAATCGCCGGAAGGCTCGAAGCACCGCATCATGTTTGAAAACCTGACGCCGCTGCACCCGAACAAGGTGCTGCACCTCGAGCGCGACATGAACGGCCAGGAAAACATCACCGGCCGCATCATCGATATGATCGCGCCGATCGGCAAGGGCCAGCGCGGCCTGCTGGTCGCGTCGCCGAAATCCGGCAAATCGGTGATCCTGCAGCATATTGCGCACGCAATCACCGCGAACCATCCCGATATCACGTTGATCGTACTGCTGATCGATGAACGTCCTGAAGAAGTGACCGAAATGCAGCGCTCGGTGCGCGGCGAAGTGGTCGCCTCCACCTTCGACGAACCGGCAACGCGCCACGTCCAGGTTGCCGAAATGGTGCTGGAAAAGGCCAAACGCCTGGTCGAAATGAAGAAGGACGTAGTGATCCTGCTCGATTCGATCACCCGTCTGGCACGCGCCTACAACACCGTGATCCCGGCCTCGGGCAAGGTATTGACCGGCGGCGTCGACGCCAATGCGTTGCAACGGCCAAAACGCTTCTTCGGCGCCGCCCGCAACATCGAGGAAGGCGGTTCGCTGACCATCATTGCCACCGCGCTGATCGAAACCGGCAGCCGCATGGATGACGTGATCTTTGAAGAATTCAAGGGTACCGGCAACATGGAAGTGCACCTCGAGCGCCGTCTGGCCGAAAAGCGCGTCTACCCGGCGATCAACCTGAACAAATCCGGCACCCGCCGCGAAGAGTTGCTGATCAAGCCCGACCAGCTGCAGAAGATCTGGATCCTGCGCAAGCTGCTCTACAGCATGGACGAGATCGAAGCGATGGAGTTCATCCTCGACAAGATGAAGGCGACCAAGAACAATGGCGAATTCTTCGACATGATGCGTCGCGGCGGCTGATCACTCTCCGCAGTCAAGAACGGGCGCCGGGTGCGCCCTTTTTTACGTCGATTGGCGCGGCCATGTCACATATACTCCACAACCAATATTTCAGAACCGCTATTTCTATAACGGAAATGGCTACATACTCCCGTTATTCTTGCAATTGATCAATCCGGCAGCTTCAGATCGAGCCGCACCGCCAGCATGCGCATGCTCGATGTCAGCAGGATGCTGGCGATAATTGCGACCGCCTGCGGCGCGTGCAGCCAGTCGAGGATCAGATACAGCCAGCAGCCGGCGAAGGCGCAGGTCGCGTACAGGTGACCGCGCCGGAACACCAGTGGAATCTCATTGCAGATCACGTCGCGCAGCACACCGCCGAAAATCCCGGTGATCACGCCCATCATCACGCACACGAACGTCGGCATCTGCGCATCGCGTGCGAGTGACGTGCCGACCGCACTGAACAGGCCGAGCCCGAAGGCATCGGCGACGATAATGATTTTTTCGGCAAGGGATGAGCGAAGATGGCGCAAGAAAGGAATACTGAGCAAGGCCAGCCCGAAGATCAGCAGCGCATATTCCTGGTGCTCGACCCAGAATAATGGCCGCCGGTCGAGCAGGATGTCGCGCAAGGTGCCGCCGCCGAAAGCGGTGATGAACGCGACCGTATACACGCCGACCATGTCCATCTGCTTGCGGCGCGCCTCGATGAAGCCGGAACAGGCAAAGGCGACGATGCCGCAGGCCTCGACCGCCTGCAGCAAGGTGCTCATGCCGAGATGAATGCCAATCGCCACGTCGCCTCCTCAAGAATATTGCTTTTCATTCTAGCAGCAGCTTTTGCAAAAACTGAACGTAGCCTGGCGCGAAACGGTCATTGCATAGTATAATTTGCGGTTGATATTTCCCCGGCAAGTGATCGACAATCGGGTCAAGGAGCAGGACGACCGACGAAGTGGCGATTGGCTACCAAAACTTGAGTAAAGATAGAGGCAAACATGAAAAACGGCATTCACCCAAATTATCGCGAAGTCCTGTTCCACGACCTGTCCTGCGATTTCAAATTCGTCACCCGCTCGACCATTCAAACGCGCGAAATGATCACCCACGAAGGCAAAGAATACCCGCTCGTGAAGATCGAGGTGTCGTCGCAATCGCATCCGTTCTACACCGGCCAGCACAAGATCGTCGATACCGCCGGTCGCGTCGAGAAATTCCGCCAGAAGTTCGGTGCCGTCGGCTCCAAAACACAAGTTGCAGCAGGCTAATTCTGTCGCGGCACATCAAAAAGGCAGCTACGGCTGCCTTTTTGTTTATGCGAAGTCGCGACACTGCGGTCACGCGCAGTAACAACAATCTCGTGAATGCTGTGTCAATGCTGTTAAGTCAACGTTAAACTGGTTCCCCCTGAGCGGGCCGAAGGAAGCAGGCAAGGTCATCGCAGCACCGGTGTCCCTCTCGTCTTGCACGACGAGGGGCGACTCGACCGAGCCGAATCAGCGTAACCGAAACGCATTAACGGCAATGCCGCCGCTTTTTTACGGCACAATAAAAACCCGAACCCTCGAACCCGTCACCATGTACATGAAGCCAGTCCGCCTTCCCGCTTCCGCTACGCTTACGCTACCGCGCTGGGGATTGTTCCTGCTTTGCCTGCTATATATCCTGCCCGGCCTGTTTGGCCGCGATCCCTGGAAGAACGACGATGCCGCCGGCTTCGGCATCATGTGGACCATGGCGCACGGCAGCTTGCAGGACTGGCTCTGGCCTAACATTGTCGGCCTGACGATGCCGGAAGAGGGGCCGCTGGCGTACTGGCTCGGTGCACTCTGCATCAAGCTGTTCGGCGGGTTGCTGGGCGATGCGATGGCGGCGCGACTCGCCAGCATCGGCTTTTTCCTGCTCGGCGCCACCTCGGTCTGGTATAGCACTTACCTGCTCGGTCGACGTCCGGTGGCGCAACCACTGAAACTGGCGTTCGGTGGCCAACCCGAGCCGCAAGATTTCGGCCGCACGCTGGCCGACGGCGCATTGCTGATTTATCTTGGCTGCCTCGGGCTGTTGCTGCACAGCCATGAATCGACGGCCGAAGCGCTCAACACTTCGCTGATTGCGTTCCTGCTGTACGCCGCGGCCCGCTATATCGAGGCGCCGCAACTACGGCGCGCCGGCATCATCGGCATCGCGCTCGCAGGCCTGGTGCTGACGCGCGGCTGGGCGCTGCCGCTCGGCCTGTGGCTGAGTTTGTTCATCGCATTCAAATGGCTTGCCCTCGACGGTCGGCGCAGCGCGCGCGACCTGGGCGGCGCGCTGGTGGTCGCGCTGGCGCTGCCGGCAGCGTGGCTGAGCGCGGCGTATGCGGCCTGGCCGTATAACGATCACTCGTTCGACCAATGGCTGCAATGGAATGTCGGGCAGCTTGGCCTACCGACGCTGCATTCGCTGAGCTATTTCCTGCGTTACGCGATCTGGTTTTTCTGGCCGGCCTGGCCATTCGCCGCTTGGGCGGTGTATGCGTGGCGCCGCCAGCGCAAGGCCCTGCATATCGTGTTGCCGCTGGCATTCGTCGCGATCTTGACCTTGCTGGCGCTGATCAATCCTGGCCTGCAGGAAAGCATCCTGCTGCCGTTGCTGCCGCCGCTGGCGATGCTGGCGGCGTTCGGGCTGCCAACCATGAAACGCAGCGCGATCAATTCGGTCGACTGGTTTTCGGTGATGACGTTGACTACCTGCGCCGCATTCATCTGGCTCGGCTGGCTCGCCAAGCAAACCGGCTGGCCGATCTGGCTGGCCAAGAATGCGCTGAAACTGGCGCCCGGCTTCAAGCCGGAATTTAACCTGCTGGCGTTGCTGATCGCCGCCGCCGCCTCGGCCGGATGGATCGCACTGGTCAACTGGCGTATTTCACGCCACCCCTCGGTCCTGTGGCGCGCGGTGGTGCTGTCGTCCGGCGGCGTGATCCTGTGTTGGTTATTGTTGATGACGCTGTGGATGCCGTGGATCAATTACGGCAAGAGCTACGCCGGCGTGGCCCAGCAAATCGCGCAGCAACTGCCACCGGTCAAACGCTGCGTCGATACCAATGTCGGCCCTGCACAACGCGCCTCGTTCGCGTACCTGGGCAATATTCCATTCAAGGGATACGAGGACGGCAGCTGCGATTTTCTGCTGCTGCAAGACAGCGTCACTAACAAGAGCGACACCGCGATCCCGAAAAAATTCAGGGATCGCCAGTGGCAGTTGCTGTGGGAGGGCCGGCGGCCATCCGATCGCGATGAGCGCTTCCGCCTGTACAAGCATCTCGAATGAGTGCGGCGCGATTGCAATTGCAGCCCACGGCAGCGCGCTGTAACTGACCGCCAGCATGCCGGCGCCGGGCGCCACGGACGTTCAGCCGCCGGTAAAAGCAAGTCGATCAATTGTGGGGGTATAGGCGAAATATGCGCCGAACCCCAAGTAGAACAAGCGCCATTTAAATATACATACCCCAGTATATATTGATCCATCGGACGCGATGAAACGGCAGAGAATGGTAAGCAGTGCAACGCCCACCGGCGCTGCCGCTTCACCATCTCCTCCATGACGACACACCTGATCTGTCTCGGCAACTCGACCTACGACATCGACCTCGGCGGTGATGGTCGCGCACGATGGCGAAAGAATGATCGTCAATTTTCCCGGCAGCGGGATCCCGGATCAGATCGACTGGTTGCCGCTGCAACAGGTGGCGACCGCCGCCGCCGCAATGGCCGATATCCGCTGGGTCGAAGCAGCGCACGCGCTGTTTTCCGTCGCCCGCACGCACTGGATTCCGACCATCCTGGATGGCGAAATAGCCGATGCCGACGCTTACCGCAGCCTGCTGCCGGCAATCGATCATGCGATTTTTTCCGAGCCTGGCCTGCGCAGCTTCGTCGGCCAACACGCGCTCGACAACGATGCAAGCTGCGTCGCAGCGCTTGATCTGGTACGCGCTCTGGGCTGCAAGGTCGCCGCCGTCACGCGCGGCGCCAAAGGCTGTTTCTGGTTGGATGATGCCGGCACCCATCTGCAACCGGCGTTTGAAGTCAAGGTAGTCGACACCACCGGCGCCGGCGACGCCTTTCACGGCGCCTACGCAGTAGCGATGGCGGAAGGCAGCACAGTACCCGATGCGATGCGCCGTGCCAGCGCAGTGGCCGCATTGAAATGCACACGCCAGGGTGGTCGCGCCGGCATCCCGGACCGCACACGGCTAGAGGCCTTCCTGCGGCAGCAATGACGACTGCATCGCCTCCCCGAGTGTGTCGAACCCATCGACGAAATGATCGATTCACCGCAACGCGGCGAATGCTGTTGCCTCACAGCCTCAAATCAGCGATAATACGACCCGCGTCGCCGGGATGGCGGAATTGGTAGACGCACGGGACTCAAAATCCCGCGGTGGTGACACCGTGCCGGTTCGATTCCGGCTCCCGGCACCAAGGATTTGTCTATGAAACGCACCAGAAATGGTGCGTTTTTTTATGCCCAAAGCGAAAATAAGTAACTGTCAATTACCCCAGAAATTACCTCCACGTATCCTCCCTAATTGTCCTGAACTGTCCCGGGATTTTGATTCCCGCGCCGCTTGTAGTTGTTAGACAGCGATTGCGACAGACTCACGACCGACCAAGGCCTGGCGCATCATCCGATTACACAATCCAATGAAGTCTATTTGTGAGCCGGGTTTTTAGTATGAGGATTTTTACCAAGATCCTTCCAGTTCGTTTCCGCAATTTCGACCCCGAAGTGCTTTGCTGCTGCCTTAATATTTTCGAATGCGGCATCTCGTTCAGCGTCAGAGACCTCATCTACCTGATCGAACCGCGCCAGCGCATTCTTGACATGTGAGGCATCGGTCATAGGCTGTTTGCGCTGTTTCGGAAATGCAAACGCACTCTCAGGTAGATTGTCCCGCTCCTTGCTGCTTAACTTGCCGTGTTGTGCATGCGGCTTCCATGTTGTCTGGGTCATGTCACCTCTCCTGGTTTAGGGTCAGTTCAGTTCATGTCAGGGTCGGTCGCATCCACTTTTTTTTGACCTTTACGACGCACGATATGGGGGATAGAGGGTCTGCCCTGTGAGCGGGCCGTCGGTGCCGGTCCAGCGGATCGTGCGGCCCGGCAGGGAAGCGCTCCCGGCGGAGCGCTCTTCATCGCCGAATCTCCTATCTCAGAGTAGCCTGCAGCGTGATTTCCGGAACGCTGGCAAGTGCCTTCGACAACGGGCAGTCGCGCTTCGCCGCGGCCGCGATCTCCTGGAACTTCGTGTCGTCGATGCCGGGTACCGTGGCCTGCATCGTCAGCGCGATGCGGTCGATTACGAAGCCTTCGCCCTGCTTGGACAGGCGCACGCTGGCCTTGGTGTCGACGTTGGTGGTTGCCAGTCCGGCCTTATCGCAGGCGAACGAAAACGCCATCGTGAAACACGCGGCGTGGGCTGCGCCCAGGATCTCCTCGGGATTGGTGCCGCTCCGGTCGTCCTCGAAGCGGCTCGCAAAGCCATAGGGGTATTGCTTCAGCGCACCGGTCTCGGTGCTTATTTGTCCCTGGCCCTTCTTGCCTTGGCCTTCCCAGTGCACGCTGGCGGTCTTTTCAGTCATGGTGTGGCTCCTATCTCGGTATGGGTTGAGGGTGAGCCTCGATCCGCTCACTCAAAGGAAAAAAAATTGGCCAGCGAATTACGTGAAGGAGTGTTGGCCAGAACTCAGAAATATCGAGAAAGCGCCTCTGTTGCATCGCAACATATAATTGATCTCGGGGCGCGGCACTTTGCTCAATGATATCCAGTCTAGTCCAGCCCGCGCCGGTTGCCAACCAGATCGGGCGTACCCCAACTGATAAGCACGATACTAGGCGGCGCGACAGGCGGCATTTACAGAAGCTTTCGGTACACGACGAAACCGGACCGCTCCGCGACCTTGTCATACAGCGTCATCGCGGTGCTATTGGTCTCGTGCGTGTGCCAGTACACGCGCGTCGCGCCCGCCTCTTTCGCGCGCTCGTACACCGCGTTGATCAGGCTGCGGCCGATGCCTTTGCCGCGCGCCGCTTCGACCGTAAACAGATCCTGCAGGTAGCAGGTCGGTTCGATCAGGCTCGTGTTCCGATGGAAGATGTAGTGCACCAATCCCAGCAGCACGCCGTCGCATTCGGCGACCAGGGCATGCACCGGTTCGTAGCCGTCGAAGAAGCGCGACCACGTCATTTGCGTGATCTGCGCCGGCAGCGCGGTAGCGCCGGCACGTCCATAAAATGCATTGTAGCCGTCCCAGAGCGTGGACCAGGCCGGGAAGTCCGACGCGCGGACGGGACGAATAGTGATGGTGTCAGGCAAGGTAGTCCTCCCAATAGAAACTTGTGAAATTATCATGACAGGGGCCGCAAGCATATCGTTTTGTGAACAGCCCCGCTAATCCTGCCGCAAGATTGCATTTATTTCTTTCGACCGTCGGCGCCGGCGTCCTGGTACGCCTGCAGCGTGCGGATCGTGTCTCGACGCGCCGACGATGCCGGTCTGAGCCGCTTCGACGATGGCGCCGTGCACGACTTCAGGCGCATCGCCGAAGCCGTTTTGCAGGTCTGCACTGACCGGCAACCCGGTCGCCGCGCAGATATCGCGCAGGTAAGCCATCATCGAAGCACGGCCGACGCTCAGGTCGGCGCTGCCTCTGGACCACGCGTAACCGGCGCCGGTGGTCGCGAGCGCTTCAAATCCCAGCGACTCCAGCAACCTGGCCGACCCCCGGTCCCAGGGATTGGGCATGATGAAGCATTGATTGTGCAACTCAATAAAGCGCGCGGCTTTTTCCGTTTGACTAGTCATGTTTTTCAGCGATTAAAGTGGATGATGTTGTCGCTCCACGCGCCAGCGCGATCGCATCGTCCAGGCGGTCGTTGCCCCAGAACATTTCACCATCCACAAAAAAGGTCGGCGCGCCGAAGATCCCCAGGGCCTTCGCCTGCTCGGTGCGTTGCCGCAGCCTGAGCTTGTTGTCCTCGCTCTGGGCCGCCGCGATGATGGCCGCCGCATCCAGGTCCAGGCGGTCCAGGATGTAGGCCACGCTGCTCTCGGCATTGATATCTTGGTCGGCGGAAAAATTCTGCAGCATCACGCGCTCGCAAAACTGCGCGATCCACGGCTGCTCCGCGCCATACAGCGCGACCCGCAACGGCAGCAGCGAATGGCGCGGGAACTGCGACGGACGCTGCCAGGCAATGCCGTATTTTCGGCACTGGCGCAGCATGTCTTGCCACATGTATGCGCCCTTTTCCTTTTGCAGCACGAAGGGCGAGGTCTCCCAGCCGAAGGACTTGAATATCGGTCCAAGCAGAAATGGCCGCCAGCGCACGTCAACCTCGGCGCTGCGCGCCAGTTCGCGGATCCGCATCACGCTCAAATAACTGTAATTGCTGCCGAAATCAAACCAGAATTCAAGCTCGCCCCGCTTCTTTTGATCCATGTCCCATCCCTCCCTCAATAATCAAAAACCAGCAAACAGCGGATCTCAATACTCTCGCGCAGCGGCGCATCGGCCGGCGCATGCGGATGCTCGAACGCGGCATGGGGCGTGAACCTGGCCACTTGCGTGCTGGCCGAATCGAACTGCTTGAAAATGAGCGTCTCGTCGCGCGTCATGGCCGAAAAATACGACCATTCATGACGCGCACTGTGCAGCACCTGATAGATTTCGCCATTGCGCATCGGATAAAAAATATCGCTCGCCACCAAATCGCCCGGCGCCACCGTGCGCGCGTCGCACAGCGCCAGCGGCGCGTCCAGCACCGGATGCCGGATCGAGCGCCACAGATTGACGATGCTGTAGCGCTGCACCTTGGACGCGGCGTTCGGGTCGCGCAATTCCGCCGCCAGCCGGCGCTGCGCCGACGCCACCGTGAAATCGCAATGCACCCGCCCCGCAGCGCCGGGACGGTGGCCGTCGCGCCGGCCGAAAGCCTGCGGCGGACCGGGCTCGCGCTTGCGCACCAGATGATCGAACACGAAAGCACGGCTGGCGCCGGTGGCGGCCAGCGCGATTTCCGCCACCTCTGGATAATAGACCCCGACCACTTGCTCCTGGTCGAGAAAATCGCGCATCGCGGTCGGCGCGCCCCGCAACTCAAAGCCCTCGCGGTCGACGGACAAGTGCGCGGCGACGCCGCGGGCGTCGCGGATATCCACCATCGCCCGCTCATACTCGGCGTTCTGCCAGGCCGCGCCGGCGGGCGGCTGGTACATGTAATTGAAGGGCCGCTGCGCTGTCGGGAGCAAATATTCGAGTGCCGCCGAGACTGCGCAATTGCGTGTTTGAAGTTGCTGCATAGATCCTCCAGTGATCGTGTTCAGGCAGCTCCATTGAACCCCAAGGCCGGCCCACGCTCAAACGTTATATTCGACGTACTCACATTCCGTCGATGCATGTGTAAAATAGGTTCCGTAGGCCGGATTAGCGTAGCGTAATCCGGCACCATCGCCTGCAAAACCCCACATACATACCAAACCAGAATGTCAAACCGCCTGCTCGAGCTGCCCCCGCTAGACCTGGTCCGCAGCTTTGTCGCGGTCGGCCGGAGCATGAGCATCACGCTGGCGTCACAGGAACTGTGCCTGACCCAATCGGCGGTCAGCCGGCAGATACAGGCGCTGGAAGCCTTCCTCGGCTACCGCCTCTTCGTGCGCGGACATCGCAGCATCGAATTCACCAACGAAGGCCGGCGCCTGTTCCGCAGCGCCGACGCCTGGCTGGAGCAAATGAGCGACGTCGTCGCCGCCTTGCGCCCGACCGCAACCGAGCATGCCGTCACCATCAGTGCCAGCATCGGCGTCACCGCGCTGTGGGTGCTGCCGCGCTTGGGCGCCTTCCAGCTCGCCGCGCCCGAGGTCGATGTGCGCGTCGCCGCCAGCAACCGCTTCGTCGACCTGGAACGGGAAAACATCGATCTGGCGCTGCGCTACTGCAAGCCGGCCGATGCGCCGGACGGCGCCATCCACCTGTTCGGCGAGGCGCTGGTGCCGGTCGCCCACCCCTCGCTGGCCGTGACGGCGATCGAAGACCCCGCGCAACTGAGCCGGCAGGTGCTGCTGGAATTCGACGACGTATCGCGCCCCTGGCTGCAGTGGCCGGACTGGCTGCGCTGCGCCAGCGCCGCCAAGCTCAAACCCAAAGGGATTTTGCGCTTCAACCAGTACGACCAGGTGGTGCAAGCCGCCTTGGCCGGACAAGGAGTGGCGCTGGGCCGGCTGGAACTGGTGCGCCCGCTGCTGGACCAAGGCAAGCTCAAGCTCGCCACCGGCCGCGCGCGCACCACGGTCGACTATGCCTACTGGCTGATCGCGCGCAGCGGCCCCGTCAGCCGCCACGCGGGGATCGTGCGCGACTGGATCCTGGCCGAAGCGGCGCACAGCGCAGCATAATTTTCCAAAACTGTTTGCAGGCGGCGCACCCGACCGTAGGGCCCGCACTGCGGTGAGCCAACGGTTCAACCCGCCCGCGCCAATCCAGCTGGACGCCCTGCGCAGGGTCTGCAGCGCTTGCCTCATCTGGGCCAGCTCAGCGACCTGGCCGTGGGCGCCGCGATCGGCACGCTGCTGGAGGAACCGTACTACGCGATCGCGTCGAGTAGATCCGAACTACGCACGACGGTGGCGAACTCGCCGTGCAAACTGGCCAGCGCCGTGTCGTGCATTTGATCGGCGCTGTAGTGGCGGCCGCCCGGCCCCTGGCGCTCGAAGGTGGCGGTGGCGTCCGACACGATATAAGTGTCGAAGCCGAAATTGCCGGCCATGCGCGTGGTGGTCGATACGCAATGGTCGGTCGTGATGCCGACAATCACCAGCGTGCCGATGCCTGCACCGCGCAGGCGTTGCTCGAGATCGGTGCCGATGAAGGCGCTGTTCACGTCCTTGAAAATCACCGGCTCGCCGGCCAGCGGCTGCGCCTCGGGCTTGACCTCGCTGCCGGGCCGATCCGGATGAAACAGGCTGTCCGGCCGGCGCGAGCGGTGCTGGATGTGAAACACGGGGCGCCGCGTGTGCCGCCACGCGCCGATCAGGGTGGCGATATTCGCCTCCGCCGAGGGATTGTTGCGCTGGCCCCAGCTGGGGTCGTTAAATGCTTGCTGGACATCGATCACGATCAGCGCGGCGTCTACCGGGAGCGGCTTCATTTTTTTCCTTTCTAGGCAATACATGGCGAAGCAAGCATCTTCCGATGAACGTGATCAAACCGTCCTTTGCGAAAGCAGCATTCGTTGAATGTCATCTAGCAATCGCAACCCGTAACGCCAGCGCAATACCCTGAGCTGCCTGCGTGATTTCATCAAGCGATGGAAAGCTGGGCGCAATACGGATATGCCGGTCGGCTGGATCCTTGCCGTAAGGAAAGGCAGCGCCGGCCGGTGTCAACGTGATGCCAGCTTCCTTCGCGAGTGCGATGGTGCATTTTGCGGCGCCCGGCGGTGTGACCAGGTCGATGAAGTATCCACCTTGTGGCCGGGTCCAGTTCACGCCATCTATATTGGTCAGGTAGGTCTCGAATTGGGCGAGCACCGCATCGAACTTCGGCTTGAGCAGTTGGCGATGACGTTCCATCAGCACTTCAATGTTGGCACGATTTTTTAGAAATCGCACATGGCGCAACTGGTTGATTTTGTCCGGACCAATACTGCGCACCTTAGTACGACTCTGCCACCATGCGATGTTGGCCGGCGACGAAGCAAGCGCCGCCAAGCCGGCGCCAGCCAGCGTAATTTTGGAGGTTGACGCAAACACAATGGCGCGGTCTGGGTTTCCGGCCTTCGCACATTCGTCGAGCACATTGGCGACCGCGATCTTTTTATCGCTCAGATGATGCAGGCGGTACGCATCATCCCACAGCAGACGGAAATCCGACCCGGCGGTTTTCATTGCCGCCAGACGGCGCACCACCTCGTCCGAATACACGGCACCGGACGGGTTGCTGTACTTCGGCACACACCACATGCCCTTGATGCTGGCGTCGCTCGCGACTAGTTTTTCGACGACGTCCATGTCCGGGCCGGCCTCGGTCAACGGCACGTTGAGCATCCTGATGCCGAGCGATTCGCAAATCGAGAAATGGCGGTCGTAGCCCGGCACCGGACACAGGAAAGTCACTGGCTGTTGCGCGCTCCACGGCGCATGGTCCGGCATGCCGTACAACAGGCCGAACACCACCGTGTCGTGCATCAGTGCCAAGCTGGCGCTGCCGTCCACAACGACCTGCGCGGCCGGCACGTCGAGCAGGCTGCCAAACAGCGCGCGCGCTTCCGGCAGACCGCTGGCGATGCCATAGTTGCGGGTGTCGGTGCCGTCGGCCGCCTTATAGTCGCCGAGTTGCTGCAGCAGCGTGTTGGACAAATCGAGCTGTTCCGGCGCCGGTTTTCCGCGCGACATGTCGAGCTTGAGTCCGAGTTGTTTGAAGGCCTGGTATTGCGCTTGTACTTCCGATGGGTTCATTACTGATTGCCTTGTAACGTAGATTGGATAGGCCAGTGGTGGCGATAGTGGTGGCGATAGTGGTGGCGATAGTGGCGAAACTGAACGGGATTACGTCCTCAAACACTGCGCGACCGTCTGGCCCAGACGCAGCAGCGCGTGATCGAGGTCCTTTGAATAGGGCAGACCGCAATTGATGCGGCAGAAATGTTCGAAACGGTTGGAATTGGAAAACATCGAGCCGGGCGCGATCAGGATGCCTTCCTGCAGGGCGGCATCGAACAGCTTTTCCGACGACAGCTTGTTCGGCAGTTCGATCCAGAGCGTGACGCCACCCTCCGGCCGCGACAGGCGCACGCCCGGCGGGAAATAAGTGGCGATCGCTTCCGCCGTACGCTCGCGCTGTGTGCGCAAAAGGCTCCGCAAGCGTCGCAGATGGCGGTCATAGGCGCTCAATCCCATGAATTCCGCGGCAGTGATTTGCGACCATTCCTCGTTCTGCCGCGTCTGTGCGAATTTCAGCATTTCCACCCTGGCCTGCAAGCGTCCAGCGGTCATCCAGCCCAAGCGCATGCCGGGCGCGAGCACCTTGTGCAGGGATGCGCAGTAAATGACGTTGCCGCTGCGGTCCCAGGCTTTGATTGCGGTGAGCGGTATTTTGCTCTCGGCCAGATCGCCATAGGTATCGTCCTCGATTAGAGGAATGCCGCGTTCTTCGCACAATTGCGCCAGGCGCATCTTGTGCGCATCCGGCATGATGCTGCCAAGCGGATTCTGCAGATGTGGCACCACGACGACAGCCTTGATATTGTCGTAGGTCTGCACCGCGAGTTCGAGCGCTTCGATCGAGATGCCGGTCTGCGGGCTGGTCGGGATTTCGAGCGCGCGCAGGCTGAGGCTTTCCAGTATCTGCAGCAGGCCGTAGAAGGTCGGCGATTCGACCGCGATGGTGTCGCCCGGTTGCGCCACCGCGCGCAACGCCAGGTTGAGCGCTTCTGTAGCGCCGTGCGTGACCAGCACATCCTCCGGCCCGATCGCCAGGCCGATCGATACCGCGCGCATGGCCAGAACGGTCCTGAAGGCGGTGCTGCCACTGTGGCTGGGCGCACGAACCAACAAACGCGAATCGCGGCGCAAAATGCGCAGCGCGGCGTTTTTCAGCTTTTCTTCCGGATACAGTTCGGGCGCGCCACGTGCGGCTGCCAGGTTGGTGGTGATCGGGTACTGGCGCCCCTTCGCGATGAAGGTCGAAACGCGCGCGTGGATGCCGACGTATTGCGCGGGATCGGGCAGTGCGGAAACATTGGGCTCATCCACCGGCGCGATCGGCAGGCGGCGCGGTTGGCGCACGAAATAGCCGGTACGCGGGCGCGCCTCCAGCCAGCCCTCGCTTTCGAGCTGACGACACACCTGGATCGCCGTTGACAGGCTGACGCCATGCAGGCGCATCAAGCCGCGTACCGACGGCATGCGGTCGCCTTGGCTCAATGAGCCGGCCTTGATTGCGCGAAGGTAGTGGTCTGCCCAGCGACGATAAAGCGGTTGCGCGTCCATGCTTAATGATCCTTCGTCTATATGGGCCTGAACAGATACAGATTCATCGAAACCGAACGATAACAGATGTGAACAACGCGAACTGCTTCGATTCAGAATAGCGTTTTCTGTCCCTGTTGCGCGATGCGAGCGATGGCTAACATGAGGTCATACGACTTGAACAGGATGAGACCATGCGCACACCAACCTCCCTCCCTGCACGGACCCGCCTGACAACCGGCCAGGCGCTACGCCTGCATGCCGATGCCGGCACCGGCATTCTCGCCACCGAGGGATCGATATCGGTCGCCGAAGCACCGCTCTGGTCGGGCGACCAGTTCCTACGCCGCAGCACGATGCTGCGCGAAGGTGAATTCTACGTCGTGCAAGACCGCGGATGGATCACGGTAGATGCGCATGGACCTGCGGAAGTCTTGTGCCACCAACCGCACGCGCAGACCATCGATCCGGCTGCATACCCGTTCTTCGCCCTGCTCGCACGCGTGCTTTCTTTAGCCAGGTTGTCCTAGAAGGCGGGTTGCCACCGGATTCACATCAGCCGGTGGCGCACGTAGTCGGCAATCGCGAGAGCGGACGTCAGGCCCGGCGACTCGATGCCGAACAGGTTCACCAGGCGCGCCACGCCATGCACCGAGGCATCGATGCGGAAATCCTGCGCCGCTCCCCCGGCCCGCTTAGCTTGGGCCGGATGCCGGCATAATCCGGTTGCAGCGAATTGTCGGGTGCGTCGGAATGTGTCATGGAGTAGACTGCGAAATTTATCCATAACAAATTGGGAGCTGCGATGAGTAGTAGTGTTAAAGGGCAGTCGTTGCAAGACCCCTTTCTGGACGCTTTACGAAAAGCTCAAATTCCCGTTTCGATGTTTCTTGTCAACGGAATCAAATTGCAAGGCCAGATCGAACACTTTGATCAATATGTTGTCTTACTCAAAAGCAACGTGACGCAAATGGTTTATAAACACGCGATTTCAACCGTTGTCCCTGCGCGTGCGGTCGATCCCAATCCTCACTCGGGATCCACCGATTCACACGTCAAAACTGAACGACCCGCAGAAAAATAGCGGTATATTTAAAAAAATAAGTTTGCGTCTCTAGGGCGTGTTGACATTCAAAAGATGTGACCCAAAGAAAAGTGATTTCAGGGCTGTTAACTTTTCGTGATTCGTGTTTACATTCTGGCTTTTGGGCGCTGACAGGATGGCACGAATGATGTTGCGGGACGATCAATGGGAGCGTATTGAGGGGTTCTTACAGGGCAAGGTAGGCGACCCTGGTCGGCACGGTGCGGACAATCGCTTATTTGTTGAGGCGGTGCTGTGGATAGCACGGACAGGTGGCCCGTGGCGCGATTTGCCCGGTGAATTTGGTCCATGGAATAGTGTGTACGTACGCTTTGCGCGGTGGTCGGACAAGGATGTATGGCAGAACGTTTTTGCGGTGTTGCGGGAAGATGCGGATTTTGAGGAAGTGTTTCTCGATAGTACGATCGTGCGAGCCCACCAGCACGCCGCTGGCGCTGCTAAAAAAAAGGGGAGCAGGCTCTCGGACGTTCTAAGGGAGGACTGAGCACCAAAATTCATGCATGCGTTGAGGGGCTTGGACAATTGGCGCGTTTCATTCTTACTGGCGGGCAGGTCAATGACATAACGCAGGCGCAAGCGTTGATAGTGGAGATAGACGCTGCTGCATTCCTGGCCGACAAAGCCTACGATGCCGATGCGCTGCTCGCTTGTATTGCGAGCAAAAATGCCAAGGCCATTATCCCGCCGCGAAAGAATCGAAAAGAACAGCGAAAATTTGACCGACACCAGTATCGCAATCGTAATTTGATTGAACGGTTTTTCGCTCAACTGAAACAGTTCAGAAGAGTGGCAACACGCTACGACAAACTTGCCTCGCGATTCGGCTCGTTTGTCGCACTCGTTGCATCGCTACTTTGGCTGAAGTAAATGTCAACCGTAGGCTGTGTTAGCCGAGTACACAGGACTGGGCATTTGGCGTACAGCAGCCCGCGTGGTGAATGTCAACAGGCCCTAGTTGGACTGGTGGTTGATGCCAACGACGGGACGGCTGCCTTGCTATATTCCAATTTCGGATCTATGCCCTGCCCGGCCATCCCACACACTTGGTGCGGCCGCACCACGGCTTCCGATGAAGATCCTCGAATACACCGACCTTGATATTTCCCACGTCAAGGCCAGCTATCGCAAGGTGGCTGGCGCCATCGCCTGCCACTACTTCCGTACTGCATAAGTCAAGGAGCTCGCCCATCTCAGTCATGGCAAGTTTTACCGGGCAAAGCTCTCGCTAAAAATGCCAGCGATCTATACTATGCCGACGGCTTTGAACACGGCGGGCAGGAGGCGTTGGTCCGCGCACGGGAAATGCGACGAAGAGCGCGCTGTCCTCGCACGGCAGGCGCGAACAACAGGCAGCGATACGGCGAAGTCAGCCACTGGAAAGAGGAGCCGGAAAATGTCAGCAGAAACATTAGATCCATTCGACTGGGATGCTTTTCGCAGGCAGGCGCACCGCATGTTGGACGATATGCTGGACTATACGCAGCATATTCGCGAACGCCCGGTCTGGCAGCCGATTCCTCAAGCTATTCGTGACACCTTTCGGGAACCCTTGCCGCTGGACCCGACCGATCTGGCGATGGTTCATGACCGGTTCATGCGTGACATATTGCCGTATTCCGCCGGCAACGCGCATCCCGGATTCATGGGTTGGGTCAACGGTGGCGGCACCCCTGTCGGGATGCTGGCGGAGATGCTGGCAGCAGGCCTAAATACCAATCTTGGCGGGCGCGATCAGATCCCGATCGAAATAGAGCGTCAGCTGGTGCGATGGGTCCGAGATATCTTCGGTTTTCCGGAAGGCGCTAGCGGTCTACTGGTGACTGGAACATCGGTCGCTAACCTGATCGCCATTCTGGTCGCCCGCACCGCAAGACTCGGGATCGGTGTGCGGCAGACCGGCCTTGCCAACGTGGAGGAAAAGTTGGTCGGATATACCTCGAGCGCGGCGCATCTGTGCATTGCCAAGGCGATCGACATGGCCGGCCTGGGTCGCGAAGCGCTGAGAGTCATCGGCGTCGATAGCGCGGGACAGATGGATCTCGCCGCGCTCAGGTCCGCCGTTGAGCGCGATCGCGCGGAGGGACTGACGCCTTTCTTTTTGGCCGGGACCGCCGGGACAGTCGACATCGGCGCGGTTGATGACTTGAGCGCGCTGGCCGATATCGCGCAGTCGGAGGGACTGTGGTTTCATGTCGATGGCGCCTACGGGGCGCTTGCCATACTCTCGCCCGAACTTGCGCCGCGACTGGCGGGGATCGAGCGTGCCGACTCGATCGCGTTCGACTTCCACAAGTGGGGACAAGTGCCTTACGACGCCGGCTTCATCCTGGTGCGCGACGGGGCGGCGCATCAGAGCACGTTCGATTTCCCTGCGGCCTATTTGCGACGCGAAACACGCGGTTTGGCGGCAGGCTCGCCGTGGCCATGCGACCTTGGTCCCGACCTGTCGCGCGGTTTCCGGGCCCTGAAAACGTGGGTAACACTCCAGGTCTACGGGGTGCGCAGGCTGGGTGAGATGATTGCGCACACCTGCGCGGTAGCCCAGTATCTGAAACGATGCATCGAGCAGGAGCCGCAGCTTGAACTGCTGGCACCCGTATCGCTCAACATCGTTTGCTTCCGATTTCGCGGCGATTACGCTGATGAGCTGAATCGGCGCATTGCCGTGGCATTGCAGGAATCAGGAATCGCGGCGCCGTCGACCACGATCGTCAATGACGCGATTGCAATTCGCGCTGCGATCGTGAATCACCGAACCGGTTTCATGGATATCGATGCATTGATCGCCGCGACACTTGCCTTTGGCCAGCGGGTGCGACAGGAAATGAATAAGGACGTGGATTAACTGTCCCTGACGCGCGCTCCCGCGGGTTCTGTGGCATCAATCGAAAAAGCGCCAGGACTGGGCGCGCGGATGTGCACCTTACCGTCAGTGCGGCGCATTTAGCGGCGCCTGCCGCTCTCTCTTCTTCGCGCTATCGGTAACGTCGATGCGAATCGTTATCCAGCCGTTCTATAGTCAACCTCTCGACTACGCCTATCCGACGGCTCCAACTCTTTAACTAAAAAAAGCCCGCAGACCTTGCGGTTGCGGGCTGAATCCAAACCTTGGGAGGAGTTGGAGGAGGCGCATTCACTATATCGCACATCAACGTATGGTCATCATGCATTTACACTCCCTTACAGCTGCAACAATATGCAAAAAAAAGAACCAACATTCATATAAACCGGTCGAGGAAAGCGGAATCGCTCACCAAATCCGTATTGAAATTCATTTCCGAGCCGATGCAACTCTCTCGGATAGAACAAGAACTGGTGGTTGGTGATCCGACGTTTGTACGTGCCGCACGTGTACAAATTACTTCATCGCGGTCACCTGCAAGCACCACAGCTCACGACCGAATCTCTGTCATTCTTGACATGCTTCGACCCAGTTCGAGCCATGTCATGATTCGTCGTCGCAAAGATCTTCAAGAGCTTGACACGGACGCGTGGCCCACAGTGGATACCAACGCGCTATCTGTCGCAAGGCGAGCGACATTCCAAGCGTATTACCACGCGATTCAACATTATGTCAGCGGAGAGGTTGTACGTGAAATCGCGCATCAAACGGGCATTAACGGCCGTCAAATTTATACTCTACTCGATCGCTGCTTGACGCAGGCAGAAGATGGAAGAATCTTCGGCAGTATGCCGGAGTCTTAAGTATCACTTTAAAGTATCCTCAGCACAACTATGTTATGCGTTTTTAGGAAAGCGTAGAACTTTGCAATTAGTCGAGGCTCTGACATGAACTGAACCTAAACCGGGAGAGACGGTATGACCCAGACAACATGGAAGCCGCATGCACAACATGGCGAGTTAAGCAGCAAGGACCGGGACCATTTACCTGAGAGCGCATTTGCATTTCCGAAACAGCGCAAAGAGCCTATGACCGATGCCTCACATGTCAAAAACGCGCTGTCGCGGTTCGATCAGGTAGATGACGTATCTGACGCTGAACGAGATGCCGCGTTCGAAAATATTAAGGCAGCAGCCAAGCACTTCGGGGTCGAAATTACGGAAACGAACTGGAAGGATCTTGGTAAAAAGCCTCATACCAAAAACCCGGCTCACAAATAGGCTTCATTGAATTGAGTGATCGGATGATCCGCCAGGTCTTGGTCGGTGACGATTCTATGCTGGCGCCGGTGATTTGCTGGCCACGACCGATTCCATAGAGCTCTTGTTGACGTCCACGGCCAACGGCACCGCCTTTCTTATCGGAACAGTTTCGAATTGACGATGGGTGGTGGCGTGGAATTCGGCTGAAAAATCTCTCGCGGACCGCTGCGATACAACCGGTCGGCGCGCCGCCTTGCGTCCTTTTTTGGAATCGAACATCCGGCTGTCCGCCACTTTCATTAGTGCGTCGGCGTCCCTGCCATCCTGCGGGAACATGGCCCAGCCAATCGATACGCCCACATTGACGCTGTGCTTCTGCAGGGTCATCGGCGCTTCGACGATGCTGCGAATCTTCTCTTCGGCTGCGGTGACGTCGCTGACCGCGCCGACATCTTTGAGCAATACCACGAATTCGTCGCCGCCATAACGGCCCACCACGTCGGTGGTGCGCACTGCAGTCTTCAGGCGCGCCGCAACGGTGATCAGGAATTGATCGCCGGCGTCATGACCGTAATGGTCGTTGATGCCCTTGAACTCGTCCAGGTCGATGAACAGCAGCGCAAACTGGGTCTTTTCCAGCGGGCCCTGATTGGGCCGACGCTTCAGGAAGCGGATCTGGGCCAGCAGCGATTCGCGGTTGAATACTGCGGTCAGCTTGTCGATCCGCAGGTTGTGTTCCATCTCGTTGAAAGTCCTGGCGAGTTGCCCGATCTCGTCCTCACGGTTGATCCTGAGCCGTAACACCGGTTCGCCGTTTCCGATTTTTTTGGCTGCGTTGGTCAGTTTGCGAATGTCGCGCAAAATCCGGTTTAACGTGGTCAGGACTGCGGCACGATCAATCGCGCCGTCTTGATGCAGTGCAATAACTTGAATGACACAATGGTGGATGTGTAAGACTTGAGTAAGTGTAATAGTCTATGTTGGCGGCAAACGATAACTAGCAGGAGACAACCATGACAGACATCGAAACAGTAAAACAGGAATCGCGCGTATTCCTCCCACCCGCAGAATTCGTCCAAGACGCGACCATCTCCGGCATGGACGCCTATAACGCACTGTGCGCCGAAGCCGAGCAGGACTTTGAAGGCTTCTGGGCCAAGCTGGCGCGCGAGAACCTGATCTGGCAAAAGCCGTTCACCAAGACGCTCGACGAATCGACTGCGCCGCTCTACAAATGGTTCGAGGACGGCCACCTGAACGTGTCCTACAACTGCCTCGACCGCAACTTGCAAAACGGCAACGCCGACAAGACCGCGATCATCTTCGAAGCCGACGACGGCAAGGTCACCAAGGTGACTTATCAGCAACTGCACCAGAAAGTCTGCAAGCTGGCCAACGGCCTGAAGTCGCTCGGCATCAAGAAGGGCGATCGCGTCATCATCTACGTCTCGATGTCGGTCGAAGGCGTGGCCGCGATGCAGGCCTGCGCCCGGATCGGCGCCACCCACTCGGTCGTGTTCGGCGGTTTCTCGGCCAAGTCGCTGCAGGAGCGCATCATCGATGCCGGCGCGGTGGCCGTGATCACGGCCGACGAACAAATGCGCGGCGGCAAGGCGCTGCCGCTGAAAGCGATCGTCGATGACGCGCTGGCGATGGGCGGCTGCGACAGCGTCAAGAACGTCGTGGTGTATCAGCGCACCGGCGGCAAGATCACTATGGCGAGCGGGCGCGACAGCTGGCTGCACGAGCTGGTCGCCAAGCAGCCGGACCAGTGCGAGCCGGAATGGGTCAGCGCCGAGCATCCGCTGTTCATCCTCTATACCTCCGGCTCGACCGGCACCCCGAAAGGGGTACAGCATTCCTCCGGCGGCTTCCTGCTGTGGGCCATGCTGACCATGAAGTGGACCTTCGACATCAAGCCGAGCGACGTGTTCTGGTGCACCGCCGACATCGGCTGGGTCACCGGCCACACCTACATCGC
>NZ_JBHRTP010000009.1:0-23285 GCF_042646465.1 Pseudundibacterium arcticum | reverse complement strand
AAAGGGGCTCCCGATGTCGCGCAAGGCCGCACCGCCTATCAAGCACGGTTAAGGGGGAATTTAGCTTACGGCATTCTTGCCATTTTTTATGCAAAATTCAGGTTGGTAACGGGTAGGGCAGCTCGAACAGCACCTCGTTGTCCGGTGCGCTTGACGCGAAGACCTCGGCCAAAGCGGCGCTGGCTTTGTTCGCTTTCTGGTAGGCGAACTTGCGCCTGACTTCGTGTTCAGCGGCCAGGCCGGTGCTCGTTGCCGCTCCCGTCAACGCCAGAGCGGCCAGGTTAATTCGGTCGACTTCGAGCAGCTTGGCTGCCGGGCAAGCGGATGGATTCATGTGTGACCACGGTTCAAGAGTGGGGCAACAGCATCGCTCAACCGCAACAATCCGCGCGGCGCCTGTGACCACCCTCGATCGAACCGCGCCCCATCTGGTGTGGCCATGACTATAGATTGATTGGTAGAGCAGTTTTGTATTTAACCTGTTTCAGCGCGAAACTTGAGCGTATCTTCTTGACGCACGGGATCTTGGCCAGGTGATCCAGTATGAAGTGCTCGAGCGCCTGCATGTCTGGCACGACGATGCGCAGCAAGTAGTCTTCGTCCCCTGTCATCAGATACACCTCCATCACCTGCTCGAAATGGCTTACATCTTGCTCGAAGCGGGCTAGCGCCGCGGACTCTTGCTTCTCCAGGCTGACCTGAATGAATACATTCATTTTCAAGCTGAGCGCAGCCGGATCGACCAGTCCCACGTAACGAGAAATCACCCCGTGAGCCTCCAGGTTTTTCACCCTGGCCAAGGTGGGTGATGCCGACAGATTGATTTTGGCGGCGAGTTCGATATTGCTGATCTTGGAATCGTCCTGCAATATTTTCAAAATTCGCAAATCGGTTGTATCAAGTTCCATATGAAGTTTTTAAATCTGTTTTAGTAAATATAAAAGCATATTACACCGAATTTTATTGTTTTTGAAGTAAATTGCGGTTACTTATGCTGCCTTGTAAATGATATCTTTGTACGTCCAACCAAACCAGGAACAAAGACCATGGAAATGTCAACTGCCGACAACTTGAACAGCCAATGCGATAACGATATGCTGGAAACCAACGAGTGGGTCGGCGCGCTGGAAGGCGTGATACAGGCTGCCGGGCCGGACCGCGCGCGTTACCTCCTGTCGCGTTTGAGCGCCGCCGCGCAGCGATCCGGCATTCAATGGCGTGATTCGCGCAATACCCCATATACGAACACCATTCGTGTCGAGGATGAGCCGCCGTTTCCCGGCGGATCGGATGCGCTGTCAACCGAGCAGCATCTGGCCAGTCTGATACGCTGGAATGCGCTGGCCATGGTCGTACGCGCCAACCGCGCCTACGGTGAATTGGGCGGCCATATTGCCAGTTACGCTTCCGCAGCCGATCTGTTCGAAGTCGGCTTCAATCATTTCTTTCGTGCCCGCACTGATTCCTTTGGCGGCGACTTGGTGTATTTCCAGGCGCATTCGGCACCCGGGATTTATGCGCGCGCCTTCCTGGAAGGCACGCTGACGGAAAAAGAGTTGTCGTTCTACCGACAGGAAATCAACGCCAAGAAACACGGGGCACAGGGTCTGTCCTCGTATCCCCATCCATGGCTGATGGAAAATTTCTGGCAGTTCCCCACCGGTTCGATGGGACTTGGCCCGATCAGCGCAATCTACCATGCGCGCTTCATGCGCTACCTGGAGAATCGCGGCCTGCTGGAACCGCAGGAGCGCAAGGTCTGGGGCGTATTCGGCGATGGCGAAATGGATGAGCCGGAATCGCTGGCGGCGCTCAGCCTCGCATCGCGTGAGACACTGGACAACCTCGTCTTCGTGGTGAACTGCAATTTGCAGCGGCTCGACGGTCCGGTGCGTGGCAATGGCCATATTGTCGATGAACTGGAAACGATATTCACCGGTGCTGGCTGGAATGTCATCAAGTTGTTATGGGGGGCGGACTGGGATCCGCTGTTTGCGCGCGACAAATCGGACGAGCTGGTGAATGCCTTGAACCAGACTGTGGACGGCCAGTTGCAGACCTTCGCTGCCAATGACGGCGCCTTCAACCGGGAACACTTTTTCGGCCAAACGCCGGGCATGCGGGCGATAGGTGCGACGCTGACGGACGACGAAATCGACCGCCTGCGGCGCGGCGGGCATGACATGAAAAAAATCCATGCGGCGTATCAGGCAGCGGCGAATCATCGCGGCCAGCCCACCGTGATCCTGGCGCAAACTAAAAAGGGCTTTGGCATGGGTCCGGCGGGTCAGGGCAAGATGACCACGCATCAACAGAAAAAACTCGACACCAGCGATTTGATCGCGTTCCGCGACCGCTTCCGCCTGCCGATCTCGGATGCCGACTGCGAAGCGCTGGCGTTCTACAAACCGGCCGATGACAGCGCCGAAATGCGCCACCTGCTTGCGCGCCGCGCGTCGCTGGGCGGCTTCATGCCGCGCCGCAACACGGTGCAGACGAAACTGGCCGTGCCCGATATTGGCTCGTATGCCAAATTTGCGCTGGAAGCGGACGGCAAAGACATGTCGAGCACGATGGCTCTGGTGCGGATGATGGGCGGCTTGTTGAAGGACGCCACGATCGGCAAACACATCGTGCCCATTGTCGCCGACGAAGCACGTACCTTCGGCATGGCCAATCTGTTCCGGCAAGTCGGGATTTATTCGGCGCAGGGCCAGTTGTATGAGCCGGAGGATATCGGCTCCATTCTGTCTTACAGGGAAGCCAAAGATGGCCAGATCCTGGAAGAAGGCATTATCGAAGCCGGAGCGATTTCTTCGTGGACTGCAGCGGCAACCAGTTATTCGGTGCATGGTTTGCCGATGCTGCCGTTTTATATTTACTACTCGATGTTCGGCTTTCAGCGCATCGGCGATCTGATCTGGGCGGCAGCGGACCAGAGAGCGCGCGGCTTCCTGATCGGCGCCACTTCCGGCCGTACGACACTGGCAGGCGAAGGCTTGCAGCATCAGGATGGTTCCAGCCATCTGATGGCGGCGACGGTGCCGAACTGCGTGTCCTACGATCCGGCTTATGCCTATGAATTGGCTGTCATCGTGCAGGACGGCATGCAGCGGATGCTCGACGACAACGAAGACATTTTCTATTATGTCACTGTGACCAACGAGAACGATGCGCAGCCGAGTATTCCGCCAGGGGTCGAGGAAGGAATCAGGCGCGGAATGTACTGCCTGCAGCCGCAGGAAAATGCCGACGTGCGCCTGCTGGCCGCCGGCCCGATCCTGAAGGAATCGATCGCCGCGGCCGCACTGCTGAAGGAAAAATTTGGCGTGAGCGCCGAAGTATGGAGCGTCACCAGCTACACCGAGCTGGCGCGTGACGGTATCGCGGCAGAGCGCAATCAGCGCCTCTCCAATTGCCCGACAGAAGCCTACGTCGCCCAACAGCTGGGGCAGAGCAATGCTCCGGTCATTGCCGCCAGCGATTATGTGCGCGGCATTCCCGAAAGTATCCGCGCCTACGTGCCGGCACGCTACGTCACGTTGGGCACCGACGGCTTTGGGCGCAGCGATACGCGTGCCAACTTGCGCGACTTTTTCGAGGTCGATGCGAAATGGATTGCGTTTTCCGCATTGCGGGAACTGCCCCTCGGAAAAGACGCGGCGCAGATGACGAAGTTTGCCGACATGCTGGGCCTGGATTTGACGAAGCCATTATCGACAGCGATTTAACGCAGAGAGCTAAAGCTATGAATGTGATGGACATCAAGGTGCCGGATATCGGCGATTTCAAGGAAGTCGAGGTCATCGAGTTGCTGGTGAAAGTGGGAGACACGATCCAGATCGATCAGGCGCTGATTACGGTCGAATCCGACAAGGCCAGCATGGAAATTCCGGCCAGCCATGCAGGTGTGGTGAAGGAATTGAAAATCAGGATTGGTGACAAGGTGGCGGAAGGCTCGCTGCTGCTAGTGCTAGAGACCACCGGCGCCACCGCTGTGGCGGCGCCGGTGGCTGCTGTGACAGCTGCTATACCTGCCGTTACGGCCGTCGTTGCGACTCCCGTTGCTATGGCATCCGTGCCGGCACCGGCGTTGGCACTGGCCGAATCGCACGGCGCGGCCAGCGCTGCGCCGGTCGCACCGCAAGCCGGCACGGCGCATGCATCTCCGTCGGTGCGAAAATATTCGCGCGAACTCGGGGTTGACTTGGTGCACTTGTCGGGCACAGGGCCGAAAGGCCGTATCCAACATAGTGATGTACAGAATTATGTGAAGGCGCTGATGGCTGGGGACGCTGATGGCAGACCTTCCTCGGCCACGCCAGGCAAAGGCGGCGGGAGTGGTCTCGAGCTATTGCCATGGCCATCGCTGGATTTCTCAAAATTTGGCCCGACCGAATTGCAGCTATTGCCGCGCATCAAAAAAATCAGCGGCCCGAATCTGCATCGCAACTGGGTGATGATCCCGCACGTGACGCAATTCGACGAAGCCGATGTAACCGACCTGGAGCAATTCCGCAAGGATGCTAATGCGGCGGCCGCAGGCGTCAAGTTGACCATGCTGGCATTTGTCATCAAGGCCAGCGTCGCCGCGCTGAAGAAATTTCCCGCCTTTAATGCCTCGCTCGATGCAAAGGGCGAGAATCTGATCCTGAAACGGTATTACAACATCGGCTTTGCGGCCGACACGCCCAACGGCCTGGTCGTCCCGGTCATCAAGGATGCGGACAAAAAAGGCATAACGCAGATTGCGCGAGAGATGGGCGGGCTGTCTGCGCTGGCGCGCGAAGGCAAACTCAAGCCGGCTGACATGCAGGGCGCCAGTTTCACCATCTCGTCGCTGGGCGGCATTGGTGGCGGCGCGTTTACGCCGATCATCAATGCGCCGGAAGTGGCGATCCTCGGCTTGTCCCGGGCCGCGATCAAGCCGGTGTGGGAAGGCGCGCAATTCGCGCCACGCCTGATGATGCCGATGTCGCTCTCGTACGACCATCGTGTGATCGACGGCGCCAGCGGCGCGCGTTTTTCCGTCTGTCTGGCTGAGATGCTGACAGACCTGCGCAAAAGCCTGCTGTGATAAAGACGCGAATGAGTGATCGCCGCGACGAATGAAACGATGACTACGGAGTCAAGGTAATGAGTGGGATTGAAATAAAAGTGCCGGATATTGGCGACTTCAAGGAAGTGGAAGTGATCGAGTTGCTAGTCAAGCCAGGCGATATGATCAAGGTCGATCAGTCGCTCATTACGGTCGAATCCGACAAGGCCAGCATGGAAATCCCGGCCAGCCATGGCGGCGTCGTCAAGGAATTGAAAATCAAGGTGGGCGACAAGGTGGCAGAAGGCAGCTTGTTGCTGATCCTGGAGGAAGGTGCCGGTGTGGCCGTGGCCGTCCCGGAACCCGCACCTGTGGCGCCAGCCCCGGCCCCGGCCCCGACCGACACAGCTCCTTTGGCCGCGCCCTACGCCGGCCAGGTGGATGTCGAATGCGACCTGATGGTCCTGGGCGGCGGTCCAGGCGGATATTCCGCGGCCTTCCGCGCCGCCGACCTGGGCCTGAACGCGGTGATCGTCGAACGTTATCCGACCCTGGGCGGGGTGTGCCTGAATGTCGGCTGCATCCCTTCCAAGGCGCTGCTGCACGTGGCGGCCGTGATCGACGAGGCGGCCAGCATGTCGAAACACGGCGTCACCTTTGCCGCGCCGGCGATCGACATCGACGCCGTGCGCGCCTACAAGGAAAGAGTCATCGGCAAGATGACGGGCGGCCTGGCCGGCATGGCCAAGGGCCGCAAGGCCAAAGTGGTGCAGGGCGTCGGCCTGTTCGTCGGCCCGAACCACATCGAAGTGACGGCCGGCGACGGCAGCAAGCAGGTGATCGGCTTCAAGCAGGCGATCATCGCGGCCGGTTCCGCGGTCGTGAAGCTGCCCTTCGTGCCTGAAGACCCGCGCATCGTCGATTCGACCGGCGCCTTGACCTTGCCATTCGTGCCGAAACGCATGCTGGTGATCGGCGGCGGCATCATCGGCCTGGAAATGGCGACCGTGTACTCGACGCTGGGCGCGCGCATCGACGTCGTCGAAATGCTCGACGGCCTGATGCAGGGCGCCGACCGCGACATGGTCAAGGTCTGGCAAAAGTTCAACGAAAAGCGCTTCGACAACATCATGACGAAGGCCCGGACGGTGGCCGTGGAAGCGCTGCCGGAAGGGATCAAGGTCTCGTTCGAGTCGGCCGACGCCGCTGTCGCCGCACCGGAACCGAAACTGTACGACATGGTGCTGGTGGCCGTCGGTCGCAGCCCGAACGGCAAGAAACTCGGCGCCCACAAGGCGGGCGTTGCCGTCACCGAGCGCGGCTTCATCAACGTCGATGGCCAGATGCGCACGAACGTGGCGCACATCTTCGCCATCGGCGACCTGGTGGGCCAGCCGATGCTGGCGCACAAGGCGGTGCACGAAGGCCACGTGGCGGCGGAAGCGGCAGCCGGACAGAAAGCGTATTTCGACGCCAAGGTGATCCCGTCGGTCGCCTACACGGATCCGGAAGTGGCATGGGTCGGCATCACCGAAGACGAAGCCAAGGCCAAGGGCATCAAGCTGGAAAAGGGCCTGTTCCCTTGGGCCGCCAGCGCGCGCGCCGTGGCCAACGGCCGTGACGAAGGCTTCACCAAGTTGCTGTTCGATGCCGAGACGCATCGCATCGTCGGCGGCGGCATCGTCGGCACCCACGCCGGCGACATGATCGGCGAGATCGCGCTGGCCATCGAGATGGGCTCGGACGGCACCGACATCGGCAAGACCATCCATCCGCACCCGACCCTGGGCGAATCGATTGGCCTGGCGGCGGAAGTGGTCGAAGGCGTCTGCACCGACTTGCCAGCGGCCAGAAAAAAATAATCCTGCAGCATCCGTGTGCAGGCCAATTTCGTGATAGTGCGAACAGTTTGGGAAAAAAATGGAAGTCATTAAACAATCAATAAGCGGCACGGGCGCTCAGACAGGCCCAATTGAAACGAAGCAGGTCCGTGACACGCTGACCGGCGCCGAGATCGTGGTTCGTTGCCTGGAGGAGGAAAATGTCGGCCATGTCTTCGGTTATCCGGGCGGAGCCGTACTCCACATTTATGACGCGCTGTTCGGGCAGGACCGCGTCCGGCATGTGCTGGTGCGCCATGAACAGGCTGCAGTCCACGCCGCCGATGCATATTCGCGCAGCTCGAACAAGGTCGGCGTTGCGCTCGTCACTTCCGGCCCCGGCGTGACCAATGCCATTACCGGAATTGCCACGGCATTCATGGATTCGATTCCAATGGTGATCATTTCAGGTCAGGTACCCCTGCATGCGATTGGACAAGATGCCTTTCAGGAGTGCGATACGATTGGCATCACGCGTCCTTGTGTGAAGCACAACTTCCTGGTCAGGGACGTCAACGAGCTGGCATTGACGATCAAGAAAGCATTCTTCATTGCGCGCACTGGCCGCCCAGGACCGGTGCTGATTGACATTCCGAAGGATATCACCACGCACAAATGCGTCTACGACTATCCGCGTGACGTCAGCATGCGCTCGTACAAACCTGCTGGCGAAGGTCATCCGTCCCAGATCCGGAGCGCCGTGCAATTGTTGTTGGGCGCGCGCCGTCCGTTGATCTACGCAGGCGGCGGCGTGATTCTGGCCGATGCCGCGCCGGAGTTGAATAAGCTGGTCGATCGCCTCGGGTATCCGTGCACGAATACCTTGATGGGACTGGGGGGATACAAGGCGAGCAGCGACCAGTTTCTGGGCATGCTTGGCATGCATGGCACCTATGAAGCGAACATGGCGATGCAACATTGCGATGTGCTGATCGCCATTGGCGCGCGCTTCGACGATCGCGTGATCGGCAACACCGATCATTTTGCCAGCGAACCGCGCCAGATCATTCATATCGATATCGACCCCACGTCGATTTCCAAGCGGGTGAAGGTGGATGTCCCCATCGTTGGCAATCTCAAGAATGTGCTCCGGAAAATGCTGGCACAACTTGACGAGCCCGAATTTTCCGGGCCCCGACCACCTGTGTCGGCGTGGTGGAGCCAGATCAATACGTGGCGGGATCTCGCGTGCTTGAAGTACCCAGTTTCGCAGCACATCATCAAGCCGCAATTCGTGATCGAAAAATTGTGGGACGTCACCAGGGGCGACGCTTTCATTACTTCCGACGTCGGTCAGCACCAGATGTGGGCGGCCCAGTACTACAAATTTGACCAGCCGCGGCGCTGGATCAACTCCGGCGGTCTGGGGACGATGGGTGTGGGACTGCCCTATGCGATGGGGGTGCAACTGGCCAATCCCGGCGCGACAGTCGCCTGTGTCACCGGCGAGGCATCGATTCAAATGTGTATCCAGGAGCTCGCGACATGCAAGCAATACCGTCTGACTCCGAAGATAATTATGCTGAATAATCGTTCGCTCGGCATGGTGTGTCAGTTGCAAGATGTTTACAGTGGCTCACGTTATGCTGAATCTTACATGGAGGCATTGCCCGACTTCGACAGGCTGGCCGAATCGTACGGTCATGTGGGTATCACCATCGACCGGCCCGGCGACGTCGAGGCGGCGTTGCAGGAAGCCTTCGCAAGGAAGGACAGGCTGGTGTTCATGAACTTCATTACCGACCAGGCCGAGAATGTATGGCCCATGATAAAGGCGGGAAAGGGACTCGATGAAATGCTTATGGGGGCGGAGGATTTGTAGCAAAGGAGCGACAGAGGCGACAGAGGCGACAGATTTTTCTGTTTGCCGTGAAAGACGGTCCATCTTCGAATCGCCTCCTAGAAAAAATCATCCACAAAGGGTAGCCGTCCGAATCGGCCCAATCACGGTCCGCTGAGCTGCCTTCACTTTTTGCGCTCCACCGCTGAACTCGGAATCCGTACTGTGTCTGTTGCGCTGCCGAAGTCCGCATTGCGCGGCATCGTTTCAAGGCCAACGAAAGAGGAGGGCGGAGTCGCTGACTGACGTCGCGCATTCTTGTGTCGCTGCCGTGGGTAACGCGGGGATCACGCTGCTCAGGCCGAGCAGCGTGTGCATCTTGATCGCACCCTTGGCCGGTGCGAAAATGGAAGAACCTTCGAACAGATTCAGGCAAGATCGATCGTCATCGGATCCAGCGCGTAACCGTATTGGTCTGATCATTGACCAAAAACGCGTCGAAATAGCGCGTGCGTGCACAAGGACTCAGCGAGGTCGGCAGGTTCTCCAGATTCGCTGGGCGGATACCACGTTCGAATCGGCTGACTTGCTGAACCATATGTCGCACGCACTATCTGGCCGCGCAATATGAAAGGAAACTACTGAATTTCATTTTTTTAGGCCACATTGGCGTCTTTACTGATCTAAAAGTTCCTCGACATGTCCAATTCAATTTATTTCGACGACACTGTAGTAGTCATTACCGGCGTCGATAGCGGGACACCGGGCTGTAAGGCAGCCGGTCGGCCGCGGGCTGCCGACATGGAGGCACGCGCACGTAACCTCCTTGAGACGGCCGAATGCCTATTCCTAGAAAAGGGCTACAGCAAAGTGAGTCTGAAAATGATCGCGCGTGAGGCACACGTGGCCGTGCGCACGATTTATGTAAAATTTTCTGGCAAAGCTGGGTTGTTTAACGCCGTTCTCGCCGCAGGTCGGTCACGCTATTTCAATATTGGTGACATGGGTACCGATATGCGTCCGCTCGAGCAGATACTGAGCGATTTCGGGCTGCGTTATCTCCGACTAGTCTCAATGCCAAAAATCGTCAGCCTGCGCCGCATGGTGATCGCCGAGGCCCACACCAATCCCGAAATGGCGATTACCTACAACCAGGCCGGCCCCGGCCAAACGAAAAAATTTCTCATCCGATTTTTCGAGCGCGCTGATATTAAAATTAACTTTCAGGACGATATACCGGCCGACACGCTGGCTATTCATTTTCTCAATTGCATTCAAGGAGATCCCGAATATTCATTGTTATTTGAGAAAAAAATTGAGCCGACTGACACCGAGCTACAGCATAAGGTCACGTTAGGACTGAACTTGTTTTTCAATGGAACGGTGCGTTAGCAGCATGTCAGACTTGAGCCGGTGCATGACCGTCGAATCGGCGTGGTTTAATCGAGGGTCACAGACGCCGCGCGGATTGTTGCGGTTGAGCGATACTGTTGGCCCATTCTTGAAGCGTGGTCACATATGAATCCATCCGCTTGCCCGGCAGCCAAGCTGCTCGAAGTCGACCGAATTGACCTGGCCGTTCTGGCGTTTGCTGGAACGGCAACGATCACCGACCTGGCCGCTGAACACGACGTCAGCGGCAAGTTGGTCTACCAGCGAACGAACAAAGCGAGCGCCGCTTTGGCCGAGGTCTTCGCGTCAAGCGCACCGCACAACGAAGTGCTGTTCGAGCTGCCCGTTACTAGTGTTTTCAGCGTTCTACTTGAGATTCCTGGAGTGAGTGCTGCGGGCGGTGCCGACCCGCAGCAGGAGCCGCAGGAGGGAAAACGGGTTCTGCACAGGCTGCTTGCGCACGCGTAGCGAGTGCAAGGAGTGGGGTAAAGGACAATGTCCGCTGGTGAACGCGGGCGAAAAAAAGCCAACACGGTCCATGTAGATGAATGGGGTTGGGTGCCCCGGATTGACCCGGCGCACCTAGTCTGCTGTCATGCCTATGTGGCATGTATTGCAGATGTAAGTAGTGTAGTGCACCAATATGACATCGTTATGACAGGTCACAATTTTCGGCGAAACCGGTAGTTCTACTTTGACACATTCAGGAATTTTCTATTGATGTCCACGCACGATCTTGTCGTTGGTAAGCGGAGTCCCTAGCGACGTTTCGCCGTCGGTGTCGCAAGAATACAGGAAAGCAAGCTCGAGTTGCGAAACATCACTCTGCACAGGCTGCATGAGGCACAACAGGCCGGCAAGTGAGCCCGCCGTGGCAGGCCAAGTCATGTGGCGCCTGATTCTTTCGACAATTCGGCCACCTTTGAACATGAACAAACTTTAATCGAGTGCCAATGTTCCCTTAACCCTCCATGGTGCAAAATCTTATCATCGCTGTTCACCATCGCGCGTGCTGCACCATTTCCTCTCTTTTTACTGGAGTACACCATGCAAACGAAATCGCTTGTTGCCACCGTTCTTTCGTTGACGCTCTCCCTTTCGGCCTTGTCTTCAATGGCGGCAACCCCTGTCAAACTACTCGGTGACCCGGCGTCGGCCACGGCAGGCGAACGCACGATCACGATTACGCCCGACACCCGGTATGTGAACGTGGAAGGTGGCCAGACGGTTAATTTCGACGTCGGAGGAAAGACATTCACCTGGACTTTTGACGGCCCGATCGAATCGTTCGACTTGAACCGGGTCGCGCCACCGGGCCTGCTGGACCATATGGTCAAGGCCTATGTTTCGCCCAATCCGCTCTACTCGGACTGATCGCAAGGCAGCGGCGACGCCCAGGCGGTGTTGCGCAGCCTGACCGGATTCCTGTCATGAGTCCCCTCATGCGCCGTCACATCCCTGCCGACCTTGCCGCGTGCTTTGCGCCGGATTTCGTGTGGGGCGTGGCCACCAGCGCGTTCCAAATTGAAGGCGCCAGCGCAGAGGATGGCAAGGGCGCGTCGATCTGGGACCGCTTTTGCCGCGTTCCTGGGGCGATTGCCGATCAGAATAAGAAATTAAGCAGTCGGAGGATGCTGCGTTTCTTTTTCACCCAAACGCAGGATGGCTGAGCGGGCGCGGCAAGCCGGACTGGAGATGATAAGATCGCCGACAGCGCCGGCATCCCCGCGGGCGCGGCTTGACGGGCACATCGTCGAGTCCAAAATGAAACCTTTGCAGGCAGATGATGAACCAAGACTTCGCGAACGCCGCCTTTGAATGGACCGACAATTTCAAGCTCGGTCATGCAGCGATGGACGACACGCATCAGGAATTCGTCGAGATCGTCAACCGGATGCTGGAATGCCCGCCGGAAGAACTCGCGCAGCACCTGGACGAATTCGCCGTCCATGGGGAATCCCATTTTTCGCAGGAAAATACCTGGATGCAGGAGACGGACTTCCCCAGCATGAAGTGCCACATCGACGAGCACGCTGCGGTGATGAAGTCAGTCCACGAAGTGCGCCAATTGCTGGCCGACGGCAAGGACCCGGCCATTGCCAGGGGCCTGGCGGCGGAACTGGCGAAATGGTTTCCGGGCCATGCAGACTACCTCGATTCGGCGCTGGCGCAATGGCTGGTCAAGAAAAGCCAGGGCGGCGTGCCGGTGGTCTTGCGCCGCAACATGAGCTTCAAATCGTAAGCCGGGTGCATCGGCGGGCACCCGCTCACCCGTTACTCAGCGAATTGATCGTTGAGCGGATATGAAAAAAATGAAGGTGTGTATCTATCGTCGGCGCCATTGGCGGCGGCGTTGTTGAATAATTCGACGGGCTTCCAAAAACATGTACAATTCGACATCATTTTCTGAAATTTTCGTCCAGGTAGATCAGTGCCGTACAAACACAGTGAAGACCGTCGCCACAAATTTGAAAAACCGCGTTACAAAGTGACGAATTGGCCGGAGTACAACGCTGCGCTTCGGCGCCGTGGCGACTTGACGATGTGGTTTACCGATGAGGCAATAGCCGAGTGGCGTCCGGCCAAGACTGGTGCACGCGGCCGGCCGGTGGAATATTCCAACGTGGCAATCGAAACCACCCTGTTCATACGCCAAGTTTTTCATCTGCCATTGCGGCAGACCGAAGGTCTGATGAACTCACTTGCCCGTGTCATGCAGGCCGAAATCAGCATCCCGGATTTCAGTTGCATTTCCAAGCGGAGCATCGGCTTGCCAAGGCATGCCTTGAGCAAAGCACTCGAGCCAGGCAGCCTCGTCATTGTCGACTCCACCGGACTCAAAGTGTACGGCAAAGACGAATGGCACCAGGAGAAACATAACGTCCCGGCTCGGCGCACTTGGCGAAAGCTGCACCTGGCGATCGACGAACATCATCAGGTTCTCGCTTGCGAACTGACGATGCCGGAAGTGGGCGACACGACGGCAGTGCCGGATCTGCTCGATCAAATCACGACACCGTTTGCGACATTCATGGGCGATGGCGCATACGACGGCGAACCGGTATCGCAGGCGGTATTGGCGAAGCAGCCTGATGCCCAATTGGTCGTCCCCCCCCCACAAAACAGCAGTTGTTTCCGCCACCGGCAAGACCCAGCGGGACCAGCATATTGAGACCATCGCTCAGAAAGGGCGCGTCGTTTGGCAGCGGATCACTGGGTACAATTTCCGCAGCTATGTTGAACTTGCGATGCAGCGCTACAAACGCATCTTCGGCAACACGATGAAAGCACGCGCGCTGCCGCAACAGAAAACGGAGGCGTGGATCAGTGCGTCCGCAGTGAACAGGATGACCAGTTTCGGCATGCCGGTGTCAGTAAAGATCTGAAGGAGGCCGAAAAAAGGGGGACCTTTTTGCCTGGCTTCGATTAATTCAACAACACGGTGTCGTTGCGACCGATGACGCCGGTGTCCATGCGCATGTAAGATTCGAGCATGTAGATCGCGGCCAGGCCGCCGCCCAGATCCTCCCGGCCCTGGAAACCGATAAAGGAAGTTGTCAGGCCGCCCGAGTTGACGGAAGCGACCGTACCTTGGGCTGCGGTGCCGCCGATGTTTTTGACCTCACCCATGTACATGTCGACCGTGCCGTACACGGTCACGTTCGATTGGGCGCAGGCGCAGCTGCAGGCAACCGACATGGCGAGCGCCATGATCGTCTTTGATGCTGATTTCATTCGAAGTCTCCAAATTTTCCGTTTTATAATAGTGTGCTGCTGGAGAAAAGAATAAGTCCGGGTCGCGAATCGCCCGGCACCAAAACGTCCTGACACTTACCGCATCGTCCGATTTTTACCTGAAGCATAAGAGAACGCACACCGCGCTGCGGCAATCGAACGTGACCTGGAACTTTGGCTGTAGAACAAGGTGGAGGATTTCGCCGCCTGCATGGAGATTGCACGGAACTAACTCATCGATTCGGTTGACTGGATGGTTGGCGATATGGGTGAGCACATGGCGCAGCCACGCCGGCTCGAATCGCTTAGGGATGGGGTCATCGCGATTGCCATTACTATCATGGTGTCGAGTCGCCCACGTACACTGGACCGGCCAAAATGTTTGCTCAAAATTGAGCGTGTCATCGCCCGGGTGATCATTACCGACAAGCTAAAAAGTTACGCTGCGGCCAAGCGCGAGATCCTGCCAATCACCGAACATCGCACAAGATCACCTTTGGAGTTTGGCTTTCGTTAGCCCTCACGGTCAAATTTTTTGAGAACCGACGGTCGACCTATTTCACGGTTACCGCTATCTATGACTTCGTCAATTGTTAGATTTAAAAGCTTGAAAACTTCCTCTGCTGGCGTGTCACCAGCGGCAACAGAATTTCCAAAGCTGTTGCGCTCGGGCCTCGAATTCTGGGCAGGTACGCGTGTCCAATGAGCTGCGCAAGTGCGCCATCTTCATTTCTTGCCATCGCCTGCGCCACGGCGTCAACGACCGCGTGGAATTTGCCGCCCATCCTGGCGCGCAGCCGGTTCCATCCCTGCCTTTTCGACGGGTCGGGTAGAAATTGCCAGGTTAGTTATCTTCTCGCGCCTAAGAAATCGTTATGGGCTTATACAGGTCACCATACAAAGACGGCAACCCTGTCGGCTAGGCCTTCTTTGGGGCTGCTGTCGACAGGCGAACCATGAGTTCCGGGGGCAGGGTGATGCGTACGGGGGCGGCATTTGGGGAAGAGATCCTCTCAAGTAGCAACCTTGCTGCTTGTCGACCCATCTCACGATGCTGAATACGCACCGTTGTTAGAGGCGGATTGAGCATGTCCACGAGGGGCATGTCGTTGTGACCGACGATCGAGATATCGTTCGGACAATGGAGGCCTTGATCTGCGAGTGCGTCATAGCACCCTAGGGCGATTAAATCGTTAGCTGCTACGATGGCAGTCACCTTCTTATTCTGCTTCAAGAGTTGGAGACAGGCCGCCCTCCCAGCTTCGCGCCCAAACTCGGTCGACTCTACGATGGGGGTATCTGACAAACGGTGCTGCTGCGTAGCCACCTGAAAGCCCTGGATACGCGAAAATCCCGTTGCAAGATTCGCCGGTCCGGCGATGTGTGCAATGCGTTTATGCCCCAAATTTACCAGATGTTCGACTGCCAGCTTCATCGAAAGGAAGTCATCATTTACGACCTCGGGAACATGTCCGCCTTCTTCTGCGCGGTTGACCAGGACCACGGGCACTCCTTCGAGAATACAGCGTCGCACTAGTGAATCATGCCGCGCCGCAGTGGCGAGAACTAGGCCATCCACTTGACGCGAAAACATCTGCTCCAGCACGCGCTCTTGGTCCTTAGGGGTTCCAACTGCGTTGGCGATTAATACCGAGAACCCTTCGGCGGCGAGTTGCGCCTCGATTCCGCGGACCATTGGCGGAAACACCGGGTTCTCAATATCAGGCAACAGTACGCCTATAACCTTTGACTTTCCACCTCGCAGCGCGGACGCGACAGTGTTCTGGCGGTAACCGAGTGTTTTTGCGGACGCGAGTACCCGGAGAGCGACCTCGTCACCGATTAAGTACCGTGTGGCGGGATTCAAGACACGGGAAACTGTTGACGAATTGACGGAGGCGTGAGCGGCAACCTCGCGGATCGTGATGCGTCCGGGTTTTTTTGTTGTGGTTGTATTTTTCATAAGGCAATTGTATATGGGCATTCGATTGCATTGAGGCCGGCCAAAAAAATTTTTGGCAACGCTGCCAAAAAACTTGACAGAAGCGTGATATGAGGTAATCCTGCATACGTTTGCACAAACATTGCGAGCCATGTACTTATGAGGGAATTTTAGTTGTTATTCATATTTATGCCAATGGGCATAAGTTATTTCTGAATAGAATTATTTCTTTAAGTGAATATTTTGCAGTGCAAAGCAAACGTTTGCATTAAAGATGCAAAAATTTTAATGCTTCATTTCAATTCAGTCTTTCTGCATGCCGTTTGGCGGTCCGGGCAAGCAGCATTCGCAATTAGGGACCCCTCAACAATTTGGAATAAAAATGAGCTATAAATTGAGACTTGTTGCAATTGCTGCAACTATGTGTGGATCGGCGGCTACATTCGCTGAGCCGACTTTGAAACTTGGGGATCGCGCCGATGTTGAGATTTATGGTCGCGTACAGCTTGCTTACGAATATCTGCGCTATTCAGGCAAAACGTTCGTCCCGGATAACACTTTCGGTCCCAACCAAGGCAACCCTGTGTTGGACCAAAATGGGAACTTCATCTCTACGGACGCGTCTTCACATAGCCGCCTCAGGAACCAGCGGTCGGTTATTGGATTTCGTGGCAATGTCAACATCAACGACGATTTAAAAGGCGTTTGGCAGGTTGAGAGCAGTGCAGCGGCCGATGGCGGCGGTGGACTCCACGTCCCGGGCCAGACGTGGGCCAACCGGGATTCTGGCGTCGGTCTCGATAGCAAGAAGTACGGACGTGTCATCTTCGGCAACTGGCAAACTCCGTACACTCATTCCACCTTCGGTTATGACCCTTATTACACAAACACGGGCGCCTACATGGGCATCATGGGGAACGGCTCTGGGGCATCCTCAGACCCCATCACTGACCCATCGACCTTCGACCGGCGTGAACATAATCTGATCCAATACTGGTCACCGGATATTAACGGCTTTAAGGTCCGATTCGGCTTTGATACTAGCGAGAACAAGGCAAGCGCACAACGCGCCATTCCGGAACTCAACGTCTCCGCAGCACCAGCGCAAAATCCTCACTTGCTCTCGCTAGAAACCACTTACGAACAAGGGCCGCTGAACACAACCTTTGCTTATGAGGTGCATCACCAATTCCAGCCGGGCGGTGGAAACGACACAGGTGTGAAGGTCGGCGCTGCCTACTGGTTCGCGGGCAAAACGCGCGTCGCTGGAGTCGTTCAGCGTCTACGCTATCAAGCTGCCGATGGCGATCTCCACCAGAACCAGTACTACGTCTCGGTAGTACATAAGATTACGGAAAGCGATCTGTTTAAGTTGGGTTATGCGGTGGGAGGCCAGGTTGGCGGCTCGTCGAAGCAAATCATTGGCGCACTGCGTGCCGGTCCGGAAAGCGCATCGAAGATTCTTTCGGTAGGCGTTGAGCACCAGTTTAATAAGCAGCTGGCTGTATTTACCTATTACTCGAAGACATTCAATCAGGCCAACGCTTTTGTGGACATGCCAATTAACGATACCGCACCGGCGATGGGTTCGAGCCCTTCGATTGTTTCGCTGGGAGCCAGACTTACATTCTAGGAATTGTGTGTTGCAGGAGCCGCACCTTCTCGGGCGAGCAAGTCGACGGTGGTGTTTGCTCCTGCAACATCACCCCATTGGTAAGCAGGAAGCATCTGACGTGCAAGGCGAAAAAATGAGTTGGTCGTCTGTAACACATCTTTTGAAGACGGATTCCCAAGGCCCTCATGGACGGTGACAGCACGTCGGTAAATGACATATCAACAATATACACCGACAATAAAAATTAAATTTTCCTTGATTTAATGCAAACGATTGCAGCGTATTTTTTAAAAACTTGTTCTTTTAGTAGGGCCTTCGCTCCTACTCTACGAACAATTAAAAAACTCAAAGGAGATGTTATGAATATGAGTCACCGTCGTATAGTAAATGGCCTTACCTGTATAAGCGCGTTTATATTATGCGTGCAAGACGCCTCAGCCAATGGTGAGCGGCTTGCCGCCTTTTATAAGAACCAGGTTGATCCGCACTTCGCACTAGTTCATGCAGGCGTGGATGCTGCCGCAAAACAGCTTGGCGCTACGGTTACGCATTACGCGCCCACTCGTCCTAATAACCTTGGTGAACAGTTAAGCCAACTGGAAGATGTGATCGTCAAAAAGCCCGACGCGTTAGTGTTTATGGCTATCGATCCCCGCGGCGTGGTGCCCGCAATCGAGAAGGTCAATGGCAGCGGCATTCCAGTGATCAACTATAACGACCGAGTCGCAGCTGGAAAATTTGCGAGTGTTGTGGTAGCAGATGATTACAACCTTGGTCTTGATGTTGCACGGTACCTTCTCCGATCGATTGGGGGCAAAGGGAACGTCATCATTCTGGAAGGCGTGAAAGGATCAACCACCAGTGACGAACGGGTCAGAGGGTTTCACAAAGCGCTGACAGAGTTTCCCAACGTCAAAGTTCTGGCATCGCAGCCGGCGAATTATCAACGTCTTCAAGCGCTCCAAGTCACCGAAAATCTGATCCAGACCAACTCAAACATTGACGGCGTACTCGCGGCTGCCGATGTCATGGCCTTTGGCGCCATCGAGGCATTCGAAGCTGCCGGCCACAAGCAAACGAAGATTGTTGGTATCGGGGGCGTCCCCGAGTCAGTTGAGGCAATCAAAGCCGGCCGCCTGCTCGCGACATCGGAGTTCAACGGCTACAAGATGGGCTGCATCGCGACGATGGCTGCAGTGCGCACGGTTAGGAAGCAAGCAGTCCCACCGAATATCATCATTAAAGGCGTCGTCATCGACAAAAGCAATACCACTTCATTCGAATTGCCAGCAGACAAGCGTCAGTGCCCGAAGTGGGAAGAGATCGTCAACTAAACCGACCCAGCTCGTTTCAAAGCTCCGCCATTTTGACTACCAACTGTCTGGAAGAATCTTCCGGCGGAGCTAAATCCTCTCTCTTCGGTGCTTGAATGAAAATGGAATCAATCTTCGAAACAACGCCTCCCGTCCTTGAGCTAAGAGACATCAGCAAGAGCTTTCCTGGCGTAAAGGCTTTGGATGGCGTTACGCTGAAGCTGTACGCTGGCGAAGTTCATATGTTATTGGGAGAAAACGGCGCAGGTAAATCGTCCCTCATTAAGGTCTTGTACGGTGCTTACCGTCCGGATTCCGGAGCCTTCTTTGTTGATGGAAAAGCGATCTTCATTACCTCGCCGAAGGATGCCAGGCAATTAGGTATTGCGGTTATCTTCCAAGAATTCTCGCTCGTGCCGCATCTTAACCTCGCGCAAAACATTTACCTTGGCCGCGAACCGCGCACAGCGCTAGGGCTCATTGATCGTCCCAAGATGCACCGGGATGCGGAGGTCGTGCTCAAATCTCTCGGACTTGCCTACGACACACGAGCCGTAGTTGCCGATCTCGGGGTGGCGCAACAACAGATGGTGGAAATCGCAAAGGCGCTTTCGCAGGACGCTCGCGTCTTGGTAATGGACGAGCCGACAGCGGCGATTTCCGACCGCGAGGCAGAAGCGCTCTTTGGTGTTATCAATCGCCTACGCGAATCAGGTGTATCCATCGTCTATATATCCCACCGGATGAAGGAGGTTTTTGACTTGGGAGATCGAATTACAGTCCTGCGGGACGGCCGCATGATCACGACCATGGCTGCTGGGGATGCGAGTCCAGATGAACTAATTAAACTTATGATTGGTAGGCGGGTCGGAACTGCTTATCAAAGAAAGCATATCGGAACTGCGGGCGATATCGCTCTCCAGACGACCCAGTTGACGACGGGAACAGGCGTGCGCGGCGTCGATCTATATGTTCGCTGCGGGGAAATCGTGGGACTATCCGGGCTGGTCGGCTCAGGGAGAACGGAGGTCGTGCGTGCCGTGTTCGGTGCCGACCCGATTACTTCCGGAGAAGTGCGTATATTTGGGCGAAAGGTTAACGGAGGGCCCCATACCGTCGCGGCAATGGGGGTTGCATTGATTCCGGAGAATCGGAAACAAGAAGGACTTGCGCTTAAGCGTTCAGTGCACGATAACCTTTTGAGCTCCAGTCTGTGGAAGATTTTCCCTAGGGGTTGGTATCGATCCACCGTCGCACGCAAGACGACGCGCTCTTTGGTCGAGTTGCTCAAAATATCCCCGCAAAATCCCAGGCGGAATGCCCGGGTCCTGAGCGGCGGAAATCAACAAAAGATCGTCATCGGGAAATGGCTCAACGCGGCATGTCGACTCTATATTTTTGATGAGCCGACCCGCGGCATAGATATCGGGGCCAAGACCGAAATATTCGCCCTTATCGAAAAACTGACACAGGAGGGATGCGCTGTATTGATGATTAGCTCCGAGCTTCCGGAAATTGTCAACCTCTGCGACCGCGCGTACGTCATGAAGGATGGCGCGATCGCGGGGGAGCTCCAAAGAGGTGAGTTGTCAGAGCAAGCCATTCTAACCCTAGCCTTGCACGGGGCATAAACCATGGACTATATTATTTCACACCAAGGTGTCGAAGCTAAAAAACGCCCGCTTCCAGCCATCGTCGCAACGACGGCACTATTGCTCTTGGTGTCCGCATTGGGCGTGCCACATTTTGTCGCGGCCGGCAATGTTTTAAATATCGCGACACAAGCCTCAATTCTGATGATGATCGCTATGCCGATGACGCTCATCATCCTTAGCGAAGGGCTGGACCTGTCAGCTGGCGCTCTTTTAAGCCTTTGCTCGGTATGCTTTGCGCTGGCTCTTGGGGCAGGACTAGGACTGGGTATCGCCCTTGCACTATCCGTCTTTGTTGGTCTGTCATTTGGCGCACTTAACGGTGTACTTATTTCAAAACTAAGGCTTCCTCCATTTGTCGTCACTCTCGGAACGTTCGGGATTGCTCAGGGTACCGCTTTAGTTCTTACGGATGGAAACGTGGTCAGTGTCGGCAGCACCTCAATTTCCCAAGTCTATGCGTGGTCTCTACTGGGTGTCCCCTTTCCAGTGCTAGCGGCGCTAATCATTTACGGTCTAACCCACCTACTGCTCTACCACACCCGGTTTGGCACATATGTTTTCGCTATCGGTGGCAATCGGGACTCACTCGTCCTCGCAGGGATCCGTGCGCACCTCTATCACATCGGTGTCTACGCTTTTTGCGGACTTATTGTTGGATTTGCCGCTCTTCTATTAACGGGCAGGATGAATTCCGCTCATCCAACTTCGGCAATTGGCATTGAATTCGACGCAATCGCCGCGGTGGTTTTGGGTGGTACGTCCTTTGAGAAGGGGGACGGTTGGCTATTCGGTACGGTCTTGGGAGTCATCACTATTAGTGTTCTTCGAAATGCGTTGAACCTCTTCGGCATCGAATCATCTCTACAAGTTGTTTCCGTGGGTGTTCTCGTGCTAGTGATCATTCTCATTGACAGCGCCAGAAAATCACGCATGGGGAAAAATGTATGAACACAACGACGTTATCTTTACGACCAAAAATGTTTTCTAGCCAAGCCTCATTGCAAGACTTTATGGCGAGCGATTCGGCCACTATCGTTTTGCGAGGGGGCCTTATTATCGTGCTTGCGATTAGCTTGGCAATATCTACCACTACATTCGGCACGTCGGCAAACCTCTTGAACGTCCTCCGTCAGGCCAGCCTGATGTTTTTGCTCGCTTCCGGGCTAACCCTTGTTATTATTTCCGGCGGTTTTGATCTGTCCATTGGCGCCAACCTCACTTTGTCGGCATGTTTGGCAGCCGGAGTTATGAAGTCGGGTGCCCCGCCGATTCTAGCTATCGCCGCGGCAATAGGAACGGGAACAATAGTGGGTGTTCTGAACGGACTGGCAGTGACAGCGTTGCGCTTACCGCCGTTCCTGGCCACTTATGGAATGCTCTGGATTCTTCAGGGGCTTGCATTCCGCTATATGGGTGGTAACGAGATATATGGCTTTCCGACTTCCTTTCGGGCTCTAGGAACAGGCTTCATGGTTGGTGTCCCAATACCAGTGTACATAATGGGAGCCGTACTCGTTGTCGGTTCTCTCTTCATGAAGAAGTCCAATTTCGGCCACGAGCTTTACGCCATTGGCGCAAACACAGACGTTGCAATCCTTTCTGGCATACCCGTACGCAAAAGAAGGATCTCTGTTTACGTCATTAGTGGCCTGATGTCTGGTCTCGCAGCACTCGTCTATCTCGCACGGGTGAACGCCGCGGACTCAGGTATGGGAGAGCAGTTGCTACTGCCCGTAATCGCTGCCATTCTGATTGGTGGGACGTCCCTCTTTGGCGGAAGTGGCAGTCTGCTTGGTACACTCTTCGGATCTCTGATCCTCGCTCTGGTGATTAACGGTATGAACCTGCTGAATATCAATGCAACTTGGCAACCGCTGGTGGTCGGAGCCGTCCTTCTTGCTGCTGTCCTCGTTGGCATCATCGGACGCAATGGTAATGAGCGAATCGGCTGAATGGAGGCGCTAATCAGTTCATCTTGGAATTGTTTCAGTTGACAATCGCACCGTGCGCCGGATCGCTAAAAATTCTCCATGCAGCTCAGTGTGCGCCAGATGATATCGTCGCAGTACCTATTCAAGTTGCTGCGCGGCTGGACGCTCGATGAAACTTACAACGAGACCGTCAATACATCGATTGAGTATGGCGGCGCATCTGGCATTGGCCTGATCCACGCGACATCGATGTTCGGCGCGGGCGGAGGACACTGAACGCATACTTATTGCAAAAGAGTGCGACGTGAGACTTAAGGAGATATCCATTTCAGCGGAAGTGCTTGGCATTATTTATGGACTAATTCAAGGGCGCAGATCAACAATACTTGGGCCCAGTCGCCCAGATCGACAATGGCATTGTTGCAGTGATGACACTGACGAACAACGCCATTATCGGATGGACCTGGCACCGTGCAGGTCTGCCGAGCGGGGCCGACGGCAAGGAAGACCCGTCATTTCAAATCAAGCCGCAGATTGCGCTGACATTAATCGAGTGCGCCGAAGCGGCCGGCATCGGGTTTCGGGCGTTCATGGGTGGCCTGCTGACAGCGAGCGCTACGCGAACTGCGGGTCCGGTCAACTCCGGCGCATTGGCTCACGCGGTGCTGGCGAGGATTCTCGAACAAGCCCTCACTAGCTGACCGAGCGCTCCTTGACGCACTTGCCGCCGGATGCGGCCTCAACCTGTATCCCCCGACTTAAAAGACCAGCGCTAGAGTAGGAAGCGGTTGCAATTCTTTCCGATATTCGTTGACATTCCATTTTTCACCGCTTATCATTCTTTATGCAAACGATTGCATAAAACATCGCAAGGATGACGTCCGGTATGTAGGTCGGCAGTCCTACTGTGTCACAAATTGCGCGTAAGTGCCCACCCCTCTCCCTGGTAGGGAGAAGGAGCTCTGATTTTTTTAACGAAGTAGGACTACCCAACTGTCTCTGAA